>JBEBTQ010000360.1:0-3951 GCA_040393685.1 Advenella kashmirensis
TTTTGTATTTTCCTGACAATCAGGTATCGTCCCCCGCCGGACGATGGTCATACGACGTCAGGACTGACTGCGTCAAGCGGCTCAAGGCGGGCGTCGCCGGTTTGTTCCAGATAGCGGATGTCAGCATATCCACGCTTCATAATGGTATTGAGTGCAAGCGCAGAGAGCGGTTCCGATACCGTGATTGTTTCCTCTGGCACGTCGGGGAACGAAAGTGTAAGCGCAATTACTTCTTTATTGTTGATATGTCGTCGGGTGTTTTGCATCGCATCAACCTTCATGCGTATGCGTTTGCCTTTTTGCTGAATATGTTGCTCATGTTGTACTGCATTGTGGGTCAGCTCCGATAGTTTTCGATAGCACAGGAGCCATAGTATGATCGTCAGGCCGAGGCTAACCAGCCCGGCAGTCACGGAAAACGCAACTATACCTGTACCAAAAAGCGTGACCAATGATAGCCAGAACAGCCTGCGCGCATCTTTCCGGATTTTTTCCTGTGACAGCATAAATATCTGGTTTTTGGCCATGGCTGTGTCCCGATTCAATACGCCGTGCGGGCTGACTCTGTCCATAGCTCTGATTCGTAGAGATAATCCCGCTTTTCGATGGCGCCTGGCAGTCTGAGTAGCGCACTGCTGGATACCAGTGATCGATGAAATAATGTATCGTCAAGGCGCAGGTTTGTATAGCGCAGGTTCCGCAGATTGGCCCAGGAAAAATCCGTCCGGGTCAGATTGACTGTGTCGAATGTCATATCTTCACAATTGGCATAATGAAAAATACTCTCGGTCAGATCGCATTCGGTAAATGTGGTCCGAGCGGCTATGGCATTGAGCCACATACTCTGGGAGCAGACCGTGTTGGAAAAAACGGCCTGGGAGACATTTGCATCTATGAAGATGGCATTAGTGCAGTCCGAGTGCTGAAAGGTTGCGCCTGTCAGCGTTGCTCCCTGGAAATTGCAGGACGCCATCAGGCAGTTATTGAATTCGGCAGTACTCAGGTCTGCTTTGATAAAGGGGCACTGGTGAAACGTCATCTCGTGGAACTGCATGCCTTGCATCTGCGTTTCATTGAAAACCGTTCGGTCGAAATAGGCCTGATCAAAATTTGCAGTGTTCAGCTTGTTCTGAAAAAATATACTGAGTTCAAAGGCGCTATCGATAAATGTGGTTAGCTCCAGGCTGGTTTGATAAAAAGAGGTTTTCAGACATTGCTCTAGTGAAAAGTGTGCTTCATTCAGGTTGGTCGTTGAGAATGAGCAAGCCTCTAGTGATGCTCCCTGGAAAGATGCTGCACGTGCATCGCTTTTCACGATTCCAACGGCATGCAGAACAGACTGGTCGAAATTTGCCGAGGTGAGCGTGGATTCCGTAAACATACATTTGGACATGGCGACGCCCGTAAAGCTGGCGTCCGTTAGATTGCAGCCCGAGAATATCGTGTCCTGCAATTTTGTACCGGTAAAGCAGGCCCCGGAAAAATCGACCCTGTCGAATACAAAGCCAGACAGATCAAGTCCATCCAGTCGCAACCCCGAGCAATCCTGTTGACTAATGGGCTCGTAGCGGTTCAGCAGGGTGACAAACTCCTCGCGGGTCATACGTGTTTCTCCCAGAATGCGGGCATATTCTTGCGCACAGGATAAATTTTCGTGTGTTTGGTATATATGTGATGCACGATAGTCGTGTGGTCCATGTGCGTCTCCGATACATCTGCCGTGCAAAAATTGACATGGCTCAGATCAGTGCCGCGCAGATCGGCTTGTAGCAGTACCGAGGCAGTGAAATCTACTTGTCGGAACGAACAGCCGCGCAGATCTGCCGATTTTAGTACGCATTGATGGAGGGTGGCGCCGGTAAAGTCTGTATCACGAATGTCTGAGTTGCTGAAGTCACAGTGGCTGCAGCGTACTTCTTTGGCGGTGAGATGGGTGGCAGTTGTACCCTTGAAGCAGCAACCTTTCATGCTCGCACTATTGAAGCTGCAGGTGTCCATGCTGAGTTTATGCATAAATGACACGCCTTCCATTTGTGATCGGGCAAAGCTGATTTGACTCAGCGTACTGGACAAAAATCCGGCACTGGATATTTGGCTCTCATCAAAGTTAACCTGATCGAGCCTGGATTGCTGGAACACGATCTGCGAAAAATTTGCAGTGTTGAAACTGACTTGTTCAAATGTACATTCGGTAAAAATGCTTTTTTGAATATCGGCTGAATCGAAACGGCACAGGGAGAAGTGCGCCTTGGTATTGAGCAGGATATTGGCCCATCGTGTAGACCGGAAGTCGCAGTTTGCAAAGTTGCTCTGGTCTAACACTACATTATTAAAGTGTGAGTGGCTGAAGTTGCAGTCCGTGACAGTTAGCGCGGCCAGATTGGTACGGGTAAAATCACAGGTGTCAAAAATCGCATCCCGGACGGTAGCGCGGACCAGTATGCATTCATCCAGGAGGCAACGTGTAAAGTGCGTGTTACTCAGATCGGTTTGTGATAAATCTGATCCGGTAAAATCGATTTCCACAAAGGCCAGCCCCGACAGATTGGCACCCGATAGGTCAAGGCCTTTCAATGGTTGGCCCGCTTGCTGTCTGGCAATAATTTTTTCACGTTTTTGGTCGGCTTCGTGTTTGGAGACAGAAATGCCGGCTGGCAGAAAGTGAGCGGTATATAGATTCATTTTTCCCAGAGCTTGTTTGGCTTCACGCGCCTGGGCCTGCAGTTTTTTAAACTCCGCATCATTCTGCTGCAACTGGTTGTTCTGCGCGCGGGCTTTGTCCCATTCCTGTTCCAATATTTGTTGTTGCTTGTCCAGATCAGCGAATGCGGTATTTAATTCCTGCTGTGAAGGTGCTTTGGGTTTTTCTTCCAGTATTGCAATGGCCCGGGCTGTCTGCTCGCTGTCACCGGTCTGGGCGTTGCGGGCGGCCCGTAGTGCCTTGGTGCGTTCCTGCTCCATTTCCTGCTCGGTATCGAACTTAATCTTTTTCATGCGTTCGTGCAGTTCAGGAAAATACTCCGGACTTTGCGGAAAGGGAGGGCCATATAATTCCGGCATGATATCGGCGATATCCTGATTTTCATTTTCGGGATGCCGCTCTTTATGTTCGGTCAATTTATCCCGTAATTCCTGTCTTTTAATTTGCTCATACTTTTGTGTATTGCGCATGAGCGCATTTTCGGCCGCAGGTCGAGTGTCCAGCCAGTCCCCCATCAGCGCTTTGGGTATCAGATCCTTGTCGCGCAGTGCGTATAACGCGCCGGTCTCCATGTCATTACGCTGCGTAAAAATCTGCTGATAGTAGTCAATATTATGTGTCTGATCTTTGCATTCGATGGCAGGGATGACTGCTGTGACATCTTCGCCGTAAGTTTGTGTTACCGGTATCGAGCCATGGTACATCATGACCGCGTGTTTGATGTGCGGCAGGAACCAAATGGTAGTTGGGCGCACTGCGACCTCCAGGAATTGAATCTGGCCGTCGTCTTGTTGCTGCTGTACAAAACACCGTGCGACCCAGTCTGGTATAGAGCCGGTCCAGCAAGGTTCATCGGGGTGCATATTCCAGATTGCAAATGGTGCACCCAGAGGCAGCTGGTTGCGATCGGTCCAGCGCTGATCCGGTTCGGCGGCATTAAACAGCCGCAGGTCCATATCTGGAAAGAATGAGGTGATGTCATTTTTCATCCAGCTGTCGCTACTGGTTCCGATATGGCCGTAGCGACGCGGTCGCGTCAGAAAGATCGGGCTGGTGCCGGCCGGATTGCAGTGCTTGTCCGGTGAGTGGAACCGCTCAGTCGTCGATTCGATATTGGGCAGCCGGAGTGCCCACGTGCCGTTAACCAGCTCCCGGTCCAGCCCTTTGCCGCCTGGGTTTTCGGCAAAGTTCCGGCCACCATAGGCGTTTGCCCACGTGATTGGCATTTGCTCAAACGGCTGGGGCTGTGT
>JBEBTQ010000361.1:0-3949 GCA_040393685.1 Advenella kashmirensis
AAATCGAGGTGGGTTTCCCCTCGGCGTCCCAGACAGATTTCGATTTTGTCCGCATCCTGATCGAAGAAAACCACATTCCCGACGACGTGCTCATTATTGTTCTGACACAGTCCCGTGAAGACCTTATCAATCGTACGGTCGAAGCGGCCGCCGGTGCTCGCCAGGCTATGGTGCACCTGTATAACGCCTGCGCACCTGCGTTCCGCAAGATCGTATTCAATATGGGTAAGGACGAGGTCAAAAACATTGCCACCACCGGTGCAGCGCTGATCAAAAAAGCCATGGCGCGTCATCCCGAAACCCAGTGGCGCTTTGAATATTCTCCCGAAGTCTTCAGTACGACAGAGCCGGAGTTTGCCGTTGAAGTATGTAACGCCGTGGGTGAGGTCTGGCAGCCCGGTCCCGGCAATCCTATCGTGTACAACCTGCCGGCAACCATCGAGGCAACCACGCCCAATATGTATGCCGACCAGATTGAATGGTTCTGCAAGAATGTCAATAATCGCGAGAATGTGATTGTGAGCGTACACCCGCACAATGACCGGGGTACGGCGGTTGCTGCTGCCGAACTGGCTGTCATGGCGGGGGCTGACCGTATTGAAGGATGCCTGTTTGGCAGTGGTGAACGCACCGGCAATGTATGTCTGGTCACGCTCGCCCTCAACCTGTATACACAAGGCATCCATCCAGGCCTGGACTTTTCCGATATCGACGATGTGCGTCGCACGGCCGAGTACTGCAACCAGTTGCCGGTACATCCCCGCCACCCTTATGCGGGCGATCTGGTCTTCACCGCGTTCTCTGGTTCGCACCAGGATGCCATCAAGAAAGGCTTTGCCGTACAAAAACCGGACGCGGTCTGGGAAGTGCCTTATCTGCCTATCGATCCGGCCGACCTGGGTCGCAGTTACGATGCCGTGATTCGCGTCAACAGCCAGTCCGGCAAGGGCGGCGTCTCGTATTTGCTCGAAAGCGAACGTGGCCTGAATCTGCCTCGCCGCCTGCAGATCGAGTTCTCACGCGCCATTCAGCGCGTTACCGACGAGACCGGTACCGAAGTCAACGGCAATGCGGTGTACGATATTTTCGAGAAAGAATATCTGAAGCAGACCACACCCTGGAAACTGTTGCGTCATCAGATTACCAGCAAGGCTGAGGGTGCCAGTGGCGACGAGTTCAGCATTCGTGCCGAAGTCGAGGTCAACGGTCAGGTTAAAGTGGTGGAAGGCAGTGGCGAAGGGGCCATCTCTGCGTTCATCAATGCGCTGAATCTGCCGATTCGCTTTATGGACTACCACGAACACGCCATGGGCAGCGGTGAAAAAACTTCGGCCGTCTGCTATGTTGAGCTGCGTCTGGGTGAATCCTCTACCGGTGTTGGTGTGGGTATTCACAAAGATATCGTGACTGCATCCTTTGTGGCCGTGCTGAGTGCGGTCAACCGCCACCTCAACCAGCAGGCTGCAGACGGCGCCGCCCTGCGCGATGTCGCCTGACAGGACAAGCCTGATGAAGAAAGTCTGATCGCTGTCGTCTGATAGATTCAGACTGAATCAGACACAAAAAAGGCCTTAAGGATTCATCGTCTTTAAGGCCTTTTCAATGCGGAGCCCGCTTAACATCGCAACAACACTAAGAAATGACGAGCTTTGTGCTTACAGGCTTACGGCCTGAGGTTGCTGGCTGGAACTTACCGGCTGAAAAGGACGGGCTGAAAGCTAAACCTGCTTACCAGGCGCTGCCCTTTTCCCACACGACGTCCTTGCCTGCGGCACGGGCTTGTCGCATCATGTCCAGCAATGGGTAGGCGCGACGGCGCAAACTCACATTTTCACTGACGGGATGCACGGCGATATCGCTATCGACCTCTTCCTTGTCTTTGTCATCATACTGATGATCCGGCGCCGAGCCCGGGTCTTCATTAATGGCTTTTTCAAGTTGGCGAATGGCATCATCCAGCTGGGCTACAGTAAAGACGCCCATTTCTGGTACGGTCTCATACTCCCGCCCCGCCGCCTGCAACACAGTCCTGGCCTGTTCGGCCATCATCAGGACATCTCCGGCTACATCCGAACGAAAAGTAATCAGCATAACGGTTTTCCTCAATAGATATTTTATTGGACTGCGACCACTGCAAATGCGTTCCACACGAGATGATACGCATTTTTCAGATTCATCGTCATGCGAACATGTCGTCGTCCAATTATTCCTGCGGCCATCCGCCTGATTCTGCTGCTTGCGGGTATCTGCTATTTTGCCCCAGAGGGCGCCGCCGGACAAGCGAATATTCTGCAATGCCTGCGACCCTCTTCTACAACCGGAAACCCATGCAAAAGCCGAAACCCTTTTACGTTTCAAGGACTTGAACCGTCTGTGAACCTGGGCGCGGGCAATCCGGTCAATCTGGCCACGGGCAATAAATATATTGAAATGACAGATCTACCGCCCACGGACGATGGCCTGCAACTGCTGCGCAGCTATAACGCCATGGATCCCGGCGAGTCCACACTGGGACCGGGATGGCGTCACAATTTTGATATCCGCCTGATAAGAACACGTGACGGACTGCAAATCACGCAGGGGGACGGGTCGCGCATTGATTTTGCGCGCGCGCAAGGCGATGTGGCCCTGGCGAGGCAGCCCGGTTTTGGTCGCCTGCAGTTCAAAGAGGGACGCTGGCAGTGGCAATGGCCTGGCGGGAACTACCTGCTTTTTGACAGTGTCGGTCTGCTGCTCGGACTGTCGATAGATGGGCATACGCTGTCCGTGCGGCGGTTCAGCCGCGCTTCTGTGTTTGCCGACCAGATGCGAGAGGTGGAAGACGAGCTGAACCGACACCTGATCTTTCATTACCGGCGCCTGACGACGGGGGCAATTCGGCTGCATGCAGTCGATACACCGCAAGGCCGCGTGCGCTACACCTACGACTGGCCTGCAGGCCGCCTGACATCGGTCGCGTCTGCGGAAGGACAACGCACCGTATTCTTTTATGAACCCGCTTATCAAAGCGCGGGGGCGGACACAGGTCTGGATGAGGTTGAGGTTCAGGCTGATGTCCATAAAAAGCATCAGAACGACCATTACTGGCAGATTACAGGCATCGCAGCAGCGCATATTCCAGAGGGCTCACAGGGCGATGATTTGCCGGATCATGAGTCACAGGTTCATGAATTCCAGGACAATGGATTCCATAACATTGATTCACAGCACCGTAACTTACTGAGCGCATGGCCAGAGCAAATTGCTGCCAGACAATTTGATTCTTTAGCCATCAATCTTCAGACCATGTCCGTGCTGCTCGGATGGAGCGGCCTGGAACCGGGCATGTTCCGCTTGCGGACCTGGCAATATGACAGCGCTGGAAGGGTTATCCGGGCTGTGCTGCACGACCAGCCGACAGGACAAGGCACCCAGTACTTCACCTATGTCAGCGCGCCAGCAGCCGGCCGCGCAGGCATCACGGAAGTTGTGGATGCTGAAGGAAATCGAACCCGTTTCAGGTGGCGCCGGCAGCATGGGCGGGATTTGCTGGAATCTGTGACTGGCCATGGATGTCTGGGCTGCCCTGCACCCGGGCTGTCGGCCGTTTATGATGTGCAAGGTCGTCTGGCCGCCATTAATGGCCTTATCATTCGCCGTCGTCCTGACGGCTCGCCGGCTTTCCTCTATCAACCCAAAGGGTTCTGGCCGGATCTTGGGCTTTTTTATGACAATCGTGGTCTGCTCACCGCCTGGGAAAGTTCCCTGACCGGCAGACAAGATATCAGTTACGACGAATGGAGAAGACCAACGGCGCAGGGTTTTGCCAATGGCACACGCTGGGAATACACCTATGACGGGCAGGGGCGCCTGACGACGCAGCGTGAAATCGGGTCAAGGCACGATGCGATCGCCAACCAATCTTCCAAGCCTGTCATCACCCGCCTCCATTACGCACCCGACGGTTCGG
>JBEBTQ010000362.1:0-3941 GCA_040393685.1 Advenella kashmirensis
CCTTTGATGGTTTGGCGCCAGATGTTGTTGTGATGCCGGATCGGCTTGTGTCAGCACTGTTGGCAAACCAGTCAACTCATCGAGTATGCGCACTGCTCACCAATAAATCGTAGAACAATTTGACTACAGGATTCAGTTCCTTGGCTCGTCTGTGGATCAACCCCAGACTGCGGGTTACTTGAGGATTGCATAACCGCAAGCTCACCAGAGAGGCATGCTCTGCGCCGGGCATCGCAAGCCGCGGTACCACACCCACACCTAAACCCGCTTCCACCATACTCACCAGCGCAGGCACATGCTGCACTTCGCAAAAATGTCGCGGTCGAACCTTGCCATGCGCCAGCGCCTGATCGATCAGAAAGCGGTTGCCGCTGCCCTGTGCCAGGCTGATGTATTCGTAGGCGCTCAGGTCTGCCCAATCAACCGTCTTCTGCCGTGCCAGCGGATGATCGCGCCGAACCGCGACAACAAACGGTTCTTCAAGTAGCGGTGTGAATTCAATGTCTGCATCATTAACGCCAATATACGTCAGGCCGAAGTCTGCTTCTCCTCGTGCCACGGCCGTCAACACCTGTGAAGATGATTCATCAATGATCCGAATGCGGATGCGAGGATAGCGCTCATGAAACGTGCGGACCACGCCCGGCAGGAAATAGGCCACCGCCGACGGCACGCAGGCGATGGTCACCAGCCCCGACAGACGGTCCGATACTTCCTGGATACCCACGAGAGCGTTTTCCAGTTCATTGAGTACATTGCGCGCGCGGGGCACAAAGCCACGTCCGACTGTCGTCAATTCCACTTTCCGAGTCGTGCGTAGCAAAAGCTGCACGCCAAGTGCTGCCTCCAGTTTGTCTACGCGGCGCGAGAGAGCAGACTGCGATAAATGCAAGGCTTCTGACGCAGCGCGAAAGCTGCCGAGATCCGCGACAGCGAGGAAGGTCCGTAAATCAATCAAATCGAATTTCATGCGTTTTCATCAATAATCAATCGAATTTTTGCACTTTACTTCATATTCAGCCTCTATCTATCATATTACATAGCCAATGCCATAACTCGTGATACCCGTGAGGAGACTTTCCAATGAAAAAAAACATGTCGTTCCGCCAATCCCTGGTGTGCTTTTTTAGCAGTACCATGTTGATACTTCCGATTGCCGCAGCGCAGGCACAAACCTGGCCGGAACGTCCCATTCGTCTGCTTGTTCCATATGCACCTGGCGGAAGCTCTGATGTTGTCGCCAGGGCAGTCGCTTCGGAAATGTCCAAGGACCTGGGACAGCAGGTCGTTGTAGAAAACAAGGGCGGTGCCCAGGGAATGATTGCAACAACCGAAGTGGCTCGCGCCAAACCTGATGGCTATACCCTGATTCTGGGGCACGTGGGCACCCTGGCTGTGAATCCGTCCATGATCCCCAAGCTGACCTATGACCCTCGTCGGGATTTTGCGCCAATCACGTTGCTGGCCAAGCTTCCGATGGTTTTTGCATTGGGCAACGGTGTGAGTGCAACGGATCTTCCGTCATTCGTGGCGCTTGCAAAATCCAGGCCGGGCGTCATGAACTATGGTTCGGCGGGCAATGGCAGTGCCGGTCACCTTGCGTTTGAAATGCTCAAGATCGCGACGGGCATCAATGTGGTTCATGTCCCTTACAAAGGCACGGGCGCGCAGCTGAACGATCTTCTGGGCGGTTTTATTGATGCTGCGGCAGCAGGGACACCGGGCTTGTTGCCGTCTGCGCAGGCTGGAAAAATAAAAATTATCGCAGTAGGTTCCAAAAAACGTCTTGCTGTTCTGCCGAATATTCCAACTGTAGCGGAACAGGGATATCCGGGTTTTGAAAGCTCGCAATGGTTCGGTCTGCTGGCCCCCGCCGGAACGCCGGAGAGCGTCATTGAACGCTTGCATCAGTCTGCGCTTGTGGCATTGAAATCGACGTCAGTGCGCAAGCGCATGGAATACGACTCAAGTGAAATATCCGGTGCAGGCCCGCAAGCGTTTGCTGCCTTTATCGATGCCGAAGAGCGGCGCTGGCGCGAGGTGGTACACAGCGCCAGGCTTTCAGTCGAATAGTTACTTTTATTTCTTAGGAAACCCGTATGAACACAAAAACAAATAACAAGGTGCTTGTCCCGCAAGACCAATTAACTGCACTTGGACTCGCTGCCTTTCAAAACCTGGGCCTGCCTCCCGATGCCGCCGCCGATGTGGTGAAAATCCTGGTGCTGGCCGATTTATTCGGACTGTCAACACATGGCCTGAGCCGGATCGAATCCTATGGCTCCCGCATTCAGGTGGGTGGCATCAATGCAAATGCAAACATCACAGTTGAAAAGCCGGCTGCCGGTCTTCGTCTGGTTGATGGTGATAACGGTATTGGTCCGCTGGTTGGTATGCACGCGCTGCGTGCTGCCATGGAAGCAGCGCAGGATTGCGGCATTGGAATGGCATTTGCACGCCAAAGCAACCATTTTGGCCCGATCTCGCCCTATGGCCTGATTGCTGCAGAGGCCGGATTTGCCAGTATTATCGGCAGCAATGCCACCACCACGATTGCCCCCTGGGGTGGGACGGATGCGCGTGTTGGCAATAGCCCTATTGGTTTTGCCGTACCTAATCCAACGGGCAGGCATTTCATGCTTGATATGGCCATGAGCGTCGTTGCTCGCGCCAAAATTCGCAATGCACTCAAGGCTGGCAGTGAGATCCCCGACAGCTGGGCGACGGACGCGTCTGGCAAGCCCACGACTAGCCCCAGAGACGCATTGGACGGCTTCCTGTTGCCAATAGGCGGGCATAAGGGATATGGCCTGGCGCTGATGGTGGATTTGTTTGCCGGGTTGTTGTCGAACGCGGCCTACCTGACGCAGGTTAAATCGTGGGTTGATGCGCCCGACGAACCACAGAACCTGGGGCATTTCTTTATTCTGATCGATACCCGCAAGCTCGGCTCAGTGCAGTGGCTGACGGAACGCATGACAGACTTCGCCGCTATTTTGCATGACAGTTCGCCAGCCGATCCGGCAAGACCCGTTATCCAGCCCGGAGAAATTGAGTTGAACAATCTGGCGCGCCAGAAATCCGAAGGCATCGCTATTGATGCCGAGGTGCTTGGTCTGTTGCAGCAATATGCTAATCAAGCCGCCGTAATTTGATTGATAACCTGTCACAGGATACATAATGATGAATCTCTTGATGTTGTCGGCCGCCCTGATTGCAACTGTCATGACTCCTTCGCTGGCAGTTGCCAGCGACTATCCGACTAAGCCTGTTCGTGTGATTGTTCCTTACGTTGCCGGTGGCGCCGCGGATATTACTGCACGGCTCATTTCGAAGAACATGTCCGAACATCTTGGAAAGAGTTTTGTTGTGGAAAATAAACCAGGGGCGAATGGCATGATTGGTACAAACTTCGTGGCCAAGGCGCCGGCCGATGGTTATACGCTGCTACTCACTGCCAGCGGCCCGCTGGTTGTCAACCCATCGCTGTATGAGAAAACCCCCTATGATCCCGTTGCCGATCTGGTTCCCATCAGCCAGATAACGCGCTACCAATACGTATTGGTCGTACCTGAAAAATCGGCTATTGCCAGTGTCGATGATTTGATACGCAAGGCAAAAGACAAGCCGGGTGAAGTCTCTTTCGGATCAGCTGGTATTGGCGCGGGCGGGCATTTCGCTGGAGAACTGCTCTCTGTCATGACGCAGACGAAAATGATTCATGTACCTTATAAAGGCAATGCGCAGGCACTGACGGATATACTGAGCGGACTGCTCACTTTCACGTTCGATACGGTGGTGACAGCGACGCCTCATATCCAATCGGGAAAATTACGGGGTTACGCGGTATCCGGTCCGGTACGGGCGCAGGCGCTGCCTGATATCCCGACAATGCAGGAACTGGGCTACAAGGGCTTTGACATCACGCAATTTCAGGGCCT
>JBEBTQ010000363.1:0-3933 GCA_040393685.1 Advenella kashmirensis
GGATCAGCACGTCATAAGTCTCAACCGCGCCGTCGGCGAAGGTCACGGTCGTGGGGCCCCCGGCGATGGCGGTCGCCCGGAAGCCCGGGCGAACGGCGCATTTAATCGCGGCGGATCAAAAAGAAGGGCGCAGCCGCACGTCCACCAGACCCCCCACCCCCAACCCAGCGCGGTCCCTGAGCCCAGTCACCGGCTTCTGTCGGCCGGCCACCCGAAGCTCCCGGGGCCGCGCCAATGCCTTGTCGCCAGTCCACGGCGCGCCACTGATCTCCACAACGGGAATCAGGGATGGAGGATTCACAGGGTGAGCCACCAGGCAGCGTTCGCGGCCTGTCAGCGCTTCGGTAAATGCCGAGGCGGGAATGCCGGACGTGGAGCTGGCCAGAATCGTGTCGGGGGCGGCAAGTGCATCCATCCTGCCGAATACGTCCAGCTTAATTTCCAGCACCTCGGGCAGGTTTTCCTGAACATAGTCAGCGTTCTGGATGGACGACTCCAGCGTGTCCGCCACCTGAATGTTGCGCATGGCGGCGTCGACATCATCAACCAGGCCATACTGAGCCAGGGTCTGCATCTGCTGACGGATCAGCGTGACGGCCTGTTGTGCCGCCTGGGTATTGCCGTCCCAGAGCGTGGTGCGGCACCCGGCGCGGGCAAAGACCACTGACCACGCCTGACCAATAAGGCCGGTGCCGATAATACTGACTGAAGGTAAAGACGTTGTATTCACAATAAGAGGCTATCCGTTGAATGGGAAAACAGCCTGACATGCAAGGCTGCCTGATGTGAAAAACAGCCTGATGCAAGGCCATGGCCTGTGCCGATCAGAAATCGGCCCGGGCGCAAGCCTTGCATCAGACTGCCAGTATTAGAGCTTGCATTTGCTGGATTCGGACTCGGGACCGTAAGCCTCTTCGCCAGGAATCGTTGCCGAGACCTTGAAGTAATCCCACTCACCTTTGGATTCCGAAGGTTTTTTCACTTCATGCAGGAACATGTCGTGTACCAGCAGGCCGTTGCGGCGAACCTTGCCGTTTTTGATGTAGAAGTCTTCTATCGGATTGGACTTGAACCAGTCGATCACGGTTTTGCCGTCATCCGTGCCGGTAGCGGCAACAGCTTTCAGATAGCTCTTGACGGCAGAGTAATCGCCTCCCTGAATGAAGGTCGGCATGGCGCCCTGTTTTTCCTTGAAGGCGTTAGCCCATTTACGGGAAGGCTCGTCCTGATCCCAGTACCAGGGAGACGTACGGTACATGCCCTGCGTGGCTTCCAGGCCCAGACCGTGGATGTCGCTAAGCAGTACCTGCAGGCCGGCCAGCCGCATGCTGGACGTCAGACCAAAGTCATTAGCGGCCTTGACCGAAGCAATAAAGTCATTGCCCGAATTGGCCAGCCCCAGAATTTTCGCGCCCGACGATTGAGCCTGCAGCATATAGGAAGAGAAATCGGCGGTGCTCAGGGGAACCTTGACGCTGCCCAGCACCTTCCCGCCGCCCTCTTTCACCACATCCGCCGCGGCTTTTTCCAGGGCGTGGCCAAAGGCGTAATCTGCAGTCACAAAGAACCAGTCCTTGCCGCCCTGTTTCATGACGGCGGAGGCCACACCATAACCGATGGCGCGGGTGTTATAGGCATAGTGAATCGTGTAAGGGGTGCAGTACTCATTGGTAATGGCGGTTGCACCGGCCCCGACAGAGATGATCGGAACGTGTTTTTCGGCGGCAATGGTGGTCATTGCCAGTGTAGTAGCCGAGTTGGTACCACCAATAATCACGTCGATTTTGTTCTCGTCGATCCAGGCACGTGCTTTGGAAGCGGCCAGATCGGCCCGGTTCTGGTGATCGGCCGTAAGTAGGGTGATTTTGTTGCCATTGATGGCGCCGCCCACTTCCTCAATTGCCATCTCGATGGCGGTGCGTCCGCCCTTGCCATCGGTATCGGAGTACACGCCCGACATGTCGGTAATGAAACCAATGCGGATTTCTTTATCGGAATAACCGTCGGCGGCGTGAACCATGGGGGCGCTGGCGAGCGCACAACATCCAGCCAGCAGTACTGTTGTGGATTTCATCCTGTCTCCTATACACTGTGTTTGCGAATGTATGTTTTTGATGTAAGCTAACTATAACAACTGTGATCACAGAAGAAACCTTGGTAATTACCCGAATATGAAAAACAAATCGCAGGCCACGACCAGCCGCCAGACACTGAGCGCGACCACGCTTGCGCAGATCAAGCAGATGCTGTGGAGCGGTCAGGTAATGCCGGGGGAACAGCTCTCGATACGCAAGACGGCAGAGGCGCTGGGCGTAAGCATGATGCCTGTCCGGGACGCGTTTTCCCGGCTGGTGGCCGATCATGCGCTTGAGCTCACGCCCAATCGTTCCGTGCGGGTGCCGGTGCTCAGCCTGGATACGTTTTCGGAAATTACGCGGATCCGCTACGAAATCGAAGGGATGGCTGTTGCCGAGGCGTCCCGGCATGCCTCTGAGGAATTGGTGTCAGAACTGACGCGGATGAATGAAAGCCTGTCAGACGAGATGGGCAGACCGCAGGCCAATACCTCAAAGCTGGTGAGTCTGAATCAGCAGATTCATTTTGCGGTTTACGCAGAATCGGGCATGCCTGTTCTTTTTCGGCTGATTGAGAGTTTGTGGTTACGTATTGGCCCCATCCTGAATTACGATCTGCGCCAGGGATCTCCGCGTACGCGTGACAAGGTTGGGGTAGTGCACCATCGGGCGCTGATTGCCGCCCTGAGCCGCGGGGATGCAGAAGCGGCGCGTCAGGCAGTGGTGGCGGATATTCGTGAGGCATTCGAATATATGACAACACGTATGCCCAGCCTGTTTCTGCCGCCGCCGGGCGCGGATGAAGAAAAGCCGGGTCAGGCGGCGGCGACGCGCGAACCTGCAGCGCGGTCAGCGACAAGACGTGAACCTTCAATCCGGGCGGTCACCACGCGAAAATCTGCAACTCGTAAATCTGTGTCTGGCAAGTCAGCTTCCGCCAAATCCTCAGCACAGCAAGAGCAGATCGCAGAAAAATAAAATAGCGAAACGGAGCGCAAAGAATATGGAAATCCGAACCCGTCAGGAGTGATGGTGTGCGTGGTCGAGGCAGGTGAATGTTGGCTGGTTACACGCCACCGGATTTCCAGGCAGACATGACGGCAGTTTGAATGAAGGCCTGTGCCAGAAGGGCACGGTTAGGATAGAGGTCGCGGCCGGTTCCCACGATAGGTGGCGATGAGGTGGCGAGGCCGTTGCCCCGCCTTTCCTTCGATATGCTTAGTGGATTTTTTCGGTGTGACCATCCACAGCCAGTGCCTGGCCCGAGATATTCAGCGCCAGGTCGCTGCACACGAACAGAATCTGGTTGGCGATATCATCGGCCGTAACCATGGTATGCAATGCAGACTGCGATTTGTAGGTCTCTTCCACTTCTGCATGCGGTTTACCCAGCATTTTTGCCTTGGCACCAATGACCTGCTGAATGCGTGGCCCGTCCACTGCACCGGGGCAGATGGCATTGACGCGAATGCCGTCGGAACCCAGCTCATTGGCCAGCGAGCGGGTAAAGCCGATGACCGCCCATTTTGAAGACGAATAGGGGGTGCGACCGGCAAAGCCCAGGCGTCCGGCTGCCGAAGACAGGTTGACGATGGCCGGGTGCGTACCTTTGCGCAGATGCGGCAGCGCGTATTTGACACAGAGGAACTGGCCTGTGATATTGATGCGTAGCGTATTTTCCCATTCGGCCAGCGTAATGTTTTCCACCGGGCCGGTAGGTCCTGCAATCCCCGCGTTGTTGATCAGAATATCCAGGCCGCCCAGGGCCTTCACCGCTTCATCCACCGTGCGAATGACGTCCTGTTCATTGCCCGCATCCGCCGTGATGGCATGCACCTGAGGGAGCTCAGACTTGAGC
>JBEBTQ010000364.1:0-3913 GCA_040393685.1 Advenella kashmirensis
TGCTGGCCGGCAGGGCTATCGAGTACTCATCCGGAATCTGGTTGGCATGCGCCACCGCCATGATGTCGTCAATGGCTACCGGTTCGGCTGGGGCCATCTGGTGTCCGGCATGCTCGTGTGACATATCCATGGCATGGCCTTCATTCATGGCATGACCTTCCGAAGATTCGGGCACGACCAGCAGTCCGGCTCCCCACGCCGTTTTATCCAGAGGCAGATCCTGCACGCGAGCCGGGTTGGCACCATTACCCGATTGCGCCTGATGCCCTTCATGACCGCCGTTTCCGTCATGCCCTGCGTTCCCTTCATGACCGCCATGTCCTTCATGCTGCGCCGACACGGCCCCTGGCGGGTCTGGCGGATAGCCCAGGTTGACCTGCGCCACAAGTTGTTTGAACTGCGCACCCCAGGTACTTGTCCAGGGCAGGCCAGACGACACAAAAAAGACTGCGCCCACGGCCAGCACAATGCCCATGGTTGCGTGGATCTCGCGCCAGAACGGGCGACCCTTTTTGCTCAGATCCGGCTTGATAGCCTGCTTCATCCCCTTGCGACGACGCGGCCACCACAGGGCCACGCCTGTTCCGACCATGATCAGAGTCCAACAGGCAGCCAGTTCCATGACCACTTCACCCGTCTTGCCGAGCAGCAGGCCCCGGTGTATCTGTCGGGCCAGACCAATCCAGTAGGTGGCATTAAATTTGAGCGTCGGCATTTTGGCCAGAATTTCACCCGTATATGGGTCCAGAAAAATACTGGACTTGCCGTCCACCGGATCGGAATACGTAAACTGCGCACTCCGGTCTGGCGCATTATGGATTTCCGCAGTCAGTATGGGAACTCCATCGGGCGTATTGTCCTGGGCAATTTCATACAGGGTCTGCTGAGGAAGCCGAGGCGACGATTGCGGCGTCACATACAGCTGTGACTTGTAGGCGACGGCCTCAATCTGGGGTTTATACAAGTAGATTGTGCCGGTAATACCCAGCACGATCAGCAGAGGCATAACAAAAAGTGCGGCGTAAAAATGCCAGCGCCAGAGCATGGCATAGCGCGCCATCGGAGCGGCTTGCGTCACTTCCGGATTCTGCAACTCCGAAGCGGCCTTAGCGTGAGATGATTGGGACATCTTTCGATTCCTTGAAAACAGAGATAACGAAACCAGCAGACATCACCCCTGGCCGGTAGCGACCACAGGATCATGTCAGCAGCTAAGCAGTTTTCAGGAAAGGACAGGTGGCGCCCGCGACAGCGGCACAAAGGCCGGACGGGCATAATAGGAGGCATGCTGATGCTGAGGGGCAATCCGGCTGACAAAGCCATAGGACATATCGGGCAGAGCCGCCACCAGCAACACAGGCAGATTATGTGAGAAGAAACCGCAGTACAGACACTCGGCAGCATGAGCACCGTGCCCACTCTGATCGCCCTGACCACCATGATGGCCGGAAGCCGAATGCACGTTCGAAGGGTGACTGTCGACCCCCTTATCTGCGACCGGGTTTTCAGGCTCTGCGCCAAAGCAGATATCGGCCAGGAAAATATCGGCTAAACCAGACTTGTTCGCAGACGTTTTTTCGCCGATTGCCACAGGAACTTGTGTCGCTCCCGCCGTCGCATTATGCGTCCCGCCATGAGCAAGATACTGATTTTTCAGTGCATTGACGCCAGGCATGAACACAGCCAGGCAGATGGCAAGAATGCCAAGCCATGCAGTGATGCGAGTGCCTTTGGTACAAGTCATAGGGGGTGTCGGAATCAGTCCGAAAAAGTTCGGGAGATATGCCTGGAAAAGCCAAGTTTACCCGAAAATGAGCCCCTCATGCCATTGGGGCCAGTCCCTGCCTGTCGCGGTTTGTATGGGTAGACAATGACAATCGCGTGTCGGGTCAGCCGGAAATGGGCGCGTCAGCGCATTATTGCCACGCAGAAAACGCCCGTTAGTTGCCCGCCCTTTCAACGGAGCCATGCATGAAACCGTATTTCACCGTGTTGACACTGGGTGTCGACAATCTGGAAAAATCGCTGTCGTTTTATCGCGATGGACTCGGTCTGCCCACCGAGGGCATTATCGGGACCGAATTTGAGAATGGCGCTGTTGCCTTTTTCGATCTGCATCAGGGCATGAAGCTGGCCTTGTGGCCCAGAAAAAGCCTGGCGGCCGATACTGGTCTGATACCAAATCCGCCCTCTTCACTGGAACTCAGTATCGGACACAATGTCGGTAGCAAGGCCGAAGTGGACCAGACCATGCAGGAAGCCATTCAGGCCGGTGCCACACTGATCAAACCGGCACAGGACACTTTTTATGGCGGCTATGCCGGTTACTTCGCCGACCCCGATGGTCATTTGTGGGAAGTGGTATGGAATCCAGGTTTTGCCTTGCCGCCCGCCGACAGCTGAAACTTCACCCTGGCCGAAACGGTCAATCCCGGGCGATTGGCGCATCCTTGGTGTTGGACCACTGACTCCACGAACCGGGATACAGTGAAGCACCGGACAGACCGGCGATTTCCATGGCCAGCAGATTGTGGCAGGCTGTGACGCCCGATCCGCACTGACTGATGACCCGCTCCGGCTGCTGTCCCTGCAGACTGGCGCCCAGTTCCTGACGTAGCGTTTCTGCATTCTTGAAGGCGCCGTTGGCCTGCAGATTGTCCTTGAAGAAGCGATTGGCCGCCCCCGGAATATGACCGCCCACCGGATCAAGCGTTTCATTTTCACCGCGGAAGCGGTCGGGACTGCGGGCATCCACTACCAGTCTTTCCGCTGAATCGATATTGGCCAGTACTTCTTCGTAGCTCACCGTTTTGGTCAGGGAATCGCGCAGCGTAAGCCTGCCTTCGCGGGCCGGCTCTGGCGGCTCTGTCGTGACCGGAAAGCCAGCTTCCTGCCAAAGCTTCAGGCCACCGTCCAGCACTGAGACATTGTCATGGCCGATCCAGCGCAGCATCCACCACAAGCGCGCGGCAAACATGGAATCATTGGCGTCGTAACACACCACATGCGAGTGATCGCTGATGCCAATTGCGGCCATGATCTGTGCGAAGTGCTCGCGTGCAGGCAGAGGATGACGTCCCTGCTCCGGCGCACCTTTGACGCTAAGCACCTGATCAAGATCAACGTGGCGGGCACCGGGAATATGCCCGTCGTTGTAGAGTTGCAGTCCGGCTGAGGGATTGGACAGTTCGAAACGGCAATCGCAGACCACCAGATTGTCTGCCGTTTTCAGCAGGTCTGACAGTTCCTGGGCACTAATGATGGGTTTCGCTTTCATGGTGTTCACTTTACAGTTTTCGGTTTAACGTAACAGGCTTGCTGGCTTATCCCAGTCTGCCTGCAGCTCAGTCTTCCTGCATCCAGTTGCGGGCACGCTGGGCAGCCAGTGTACGATCAATGCTCGCACCCGTCTGACCAAGGTAGTTGGCCGGATCAATCATATCGGCAATCTCTTCATCTGTCAGCGCCTGAGCTATCTGCGGATGGCCGCGCATGGCCGAACCGAAATCCTGTTTGTTCTCTATGCCTTTCATGGATGCGTCATACACCCATTCATGCGCATGATCCTTGCCCACCCGGGCGCCGAGTTCCAGCATAACACGCTCCGACAGCAGGTAGCCGCGCATCATATCCAGATTCCGGTTCATGTTCTCCTGGTCAATACGCAGGCCGGCAAGCAGATTGCGCGATTGCTGCAACACGGCCCCGGAAATCAGGCAGCATTCGGGCAAGGCTTTCCATTCCGTTTTCCACGCGATGCCATCGCGTTCATGTTCCTGCACCATGGCTTCGGTCATCAGGGCTGCGTTATAACGCAGTGTCCGTGACAGGCCGGCGATGTTTTCAGCCGACGTCGGGTTGCGCTTGTGTGGCATGGTCGATGAGCCCAGCTTTCCTTCGGAGAAACCCTCTT
>JBEBTQ010000365.1:0-3909 GCA_040393685.1 Advenella kashmirensis
CTGCATGTCCATGTTTTCCTTGATGAGATGCATAGGCACATGGCCCGGTCCTTCAACCATGACTTGCACATCATGCTTCCAGGCGACCTGAGTCAGTTCACCTAGTGTTTTCAATTCAGCGAACTGCGCTTCGTCGTTGGCGTCGTAGCCCGAACCGGGACGCAAACCGTCGCCTAAAGAAAAGCTGACATCGTAAGCCTTCATAATGTCGCAGATCTCTTCAAAGCGTTCGTATATAAAGCTTTCCTTGTGATGCGCCAGACACCATTTGGCCATGATGGAACCGCCACGTGACACAATACCGGTCATGCGATCGGCTGTTATGGGAATGAAGGGAAGACGCACGCCCGCGTGGATGGTGAAGTAGTCCACACCCTGTTCGGCCTGTTCGATCAGCGTATCGCGGAATATCTCCCAGGTCAGTTCCTCGGCCTTGCCATCGACTTTTTCCAGCGCCTGATAAATGGGCACCGTACCGATAGGTACTGGAGAATTGCGGATGATCCATTCACGGGTTTCGTGAATATGTTTGCCGGTGGACAGATCCATGACCGTGTCACCGCCCCAGCGGATCGCCCAGGTCATTTTCTCGACTTCTTCGCTGATACTGGAACCCAGTGCCGAATTGCCGATATTGGCATTGATTTTGACCAGGAAGTTGCGGCCAATGGCCATGGGTTCAATTTCCGGATGGTTGATATTGGCCGGAATAATGGCTCGACCACGGGCGATCTCATCCCGCACGAATTCAGGCGTGATTTTTTTGGGAATGGACGCACCAAAGGACTGACCAGGATGCTGGCGCAGAATTCTTGCCGCCAGTTTCTCACCACCAGGACCAGACTGCCGAACCGATTCGATGTACTGTTCGATGCGCATGTTTTCGCGAATCGCCACATATTCCATTTCGGGCGTCACAATTCCTTTTCGGGCGTAATGCATTTGCGTCACATTGCGACCGGCCAGTGCGCGACGGGGCGGGCGCTGCAGCTCAAAGCGCATGGCCGTCAGCTTGGGGTCAGCCAGGCGTTCCTGACCATAGACGCTGCTTGGGCCGGACAGAATTTCCGTATCCTGTCTTTCGTCGATCCAGGCGCGCCTGACTTCGGGCAGGCCCTTGCGAATATCGATGCTGACTTCGGGATCGGAATAGGGGCCACTGGTGTCATAAACGGTCAATGGCGGATTGGTTTCGCCACCGAACAGGGTGGGCGTATCGTCCTGGCTGATCTCGCGAAAGGGCACGCGGATATCGGGTCGTGAACCCTGTTCGTAAATTTTTCGTGATTGGGGAAGTGCCTGGATGGCGGCGGAATCAACCTGGGCCGTGGCGGCCAGGAATTTTGGGTTTGCGCTCATGTTTGCTCCAAAATGAATGAGATTGGAGCCGAATAAGGGACAGCCTTCGTGTGGTTACGAATGATCTCCCAGCATCGGCATTATCCGTACTGGTACAAAGGGACTCTCTCAACCACGCCTCAAAGGCGTAGTACCCCTGCTTGAACTGTCAAGTATAGGTGCTAATAAGGATCCAGACAAGTCAATCCGGTGGATCCAGAGGCGCAGCGAATGTTGCTATGCCGCACGGCGGATGGTGCCTGGATTCGATGTGGACGCATTTTGCGCGGCTTCGGACAAGGTACGTGCATCCAGAATTTGCTGACCTGCAGCAACTTCGCCAATAATGAAAAGGGCGGGCGCAGCTGCCTGGGACGCCAGGGTATCCAGGTCTGACAGGACGCCACGATAGGTTTTCTGGGTGCTGCGAGTGGCATGACTTACAACGGCAATGGGTGTGTCGGCCGGGCGACCCCGTTCTATCAGTTCCCGGGTGATGCGCGCTGCATTCAGTGCACCCATATAGACCACCAGCGTCTGGCGTGGGCGCGCCAGGGTCGCCCAGTCTATGGCATTTTCGTCCTTACAGGTGTGGCCGGTAACAAACAGAACCGATTGCGCGTGATCGCGATGGGTCAGGGGAATACCGGCATAAGCAGACGCACCCAGCGCGGCCGTCACACCAGGGATGATGCGACAGGCAATACCCTGATCGCGCACCGCCTGCATTTCCTCGCCACCCCGGCCAAAAATAAAGGGATCGCCGCCCTTGAGGCGCACTACCCGCAGACCTTTCTGCGCATGCGTGATCAGTAACTGATTGATGTCTTCCTGCGGAACCGAATGACGGCCGCCGCGTTTGCCGACAGGAACCCGATGCGCATCCCGGCGCACAAGTGTCATAATTTCATCTGAAATAAGGGCGTCGTAAAAGACGATATCGGCTTCCTGTATCGCCTGCAGGGCACTGAGGGTCAGCAGACCGGGATCTCCGGGGCCGGCACCGACCAGCGTTACTTCTCCATGCTGCGGCACGCCTTGCTCCAGCTGCGACTGCAATATCGCCTCTGCCTCGGCCGTGTCACCATTCTGCGCGGCGCTGGCAAAGCGGCTGCTGAAAAGCGTTTCCCAGAATCGACGTCTTTCGGTCAGGGAATCAAATCGGTTTTTCACCGCGTCGCGCCACTTTCCGGCAAGGGCCGCCACATTGCCAAACTGCTGGGGAATCATGCTCTCGAGCTGCTGCCGCAATTGGCGGATCAGAACCGGAGAAGTGCCGCCGCTGCTGATGGCAATCTGTACGGGAGATCGATCAATTATCGCGGGCACAATATAGGAACAGAGTTCAGGATTGTCCACCACATTGACCAGTTTTTTGCGAGTCTCAGCCGCTTCGGAAACCGCCTGATTGACTTGGTTGTCATCGGTTGCAGCCACCGCCAGAAAGACGTCGTCCAGCATGGCGGGGTCAAACGTGCTGCCCAGATGGCGGATTTTATTTTCTTCTACCCACAGTGTGAGCTGAGGCGTGAGCGCCGGAGCAACCAGATTAATGTGCGCGCCCGCATCCAGCAGTGCCTGAGATTTGCGCTCGGCGACCACGCCGCCGCCCACGACAAGTACCGGTCGGCCGGACAGATTGGCGAATAAGGGAAAGGTCTGCATAAGATCCGGAAATATCATTATTACAAGTGTAATCGTAGCGTTTATACAAATAATTAAAAAATATATATCCGCTTATAGCTTAGCACTTGCGGTAATAAGGCGCTATAGCGTGTTCCCAGGCTTATATAGTTAGAAGTAATGTTGACATGACATATCTGTCGTTCCTGCACCATTGATTCATTGCTAGGATGGCCCGGTATAACGAGTAAAGCAATATAAATCAACAAGCGACAAGCCGCGCAGGACGCGGGTCTGATGACCATTCTGCTGCTGAGTGAGCATTGTCCGTGCGCAGGGAAATCAGAAATATGAGTTATCCTCCTCTATCGGGCTTACCGATAAATTCGGACACGCTATCCGAATTACAGAAGAATCTGTCGGGCCTGAATCCACTACAAACGGCCTGGCTGTCCGGCTATTTGTGGGCTCGCAGCCAGCAAATGGACATGCCGACTTCAGCCGGGGCAGCCGCAGGTGCCGCAACGCCCGCCGCTGAGCCCGTCAGCCCGGTCCTGGTGCTTTCCGCCTCACAGACCGGAAATGCCCGTCGTGTCGCCCAGAGCCTTCAGGAAAAACTGTCTGCCGCTGGCGTGGCTTCGGTCCTGAAAAATGTAGGTGATTATAAAAGTCGTCAGCTGGCTTCGGAAAGAGTGGTTCTGCTGGTGACTTCTACACAAGGTGATGGCGAGCCTCCGGAAGAAGCGCTCACACTGCACAAAGCGCTGTTCAGCAAAAAACCACCTGAAGTCAAATCTCTCAAATATGCGGTACTCAGCCTGGGCGACAGTTCCTACCCTGACTTCTGTCAGGCCGGCAAGGATTTTGACTCCCGTCTGAATGAGCTTGGTGCTGAAAGACTGTTTGAGCGGGTCGATTGCGATCTGGACTATCAGGCAAGCGCCGATG
>JBEBTQ010000366.1:0-3876 GCA_040393685.1 Advenella kashmirensis
AGTGCGGCAAAGGCGCTTGGCATGAATTGGGCGCAATCCATGCGTTTGATTATTTTGCCTCAGGCGTTCAGGAAAATGCTGCCTATTACCCTGACACAATGCATTGTCATTTTCCAGGACACCTCTCTGGTATATGTGATTGCTCTGGGTGATTTTTTCAGTCGCGCAAAAAGTGTAGGGGAGCGAGATGGAACACTGATCCAAATGTTGTTGTTTGCCGGTTTGACTTATTGGGTCATTTGTTCGCTGGCAACCATTGTTGTCAAATATGTACAGGGTAGAGTGAAATATGATTGAACTGAAAAATGTGTCCAAGTGGTACGGCAAGTTCCAGGCACTGAAAAATTGCAGTGTTACTGTTGAAAAGGGTGAAGTTGTTGTATTTTGTGGCCCTTCGGGTTCAGGCAAATCCACTCTTATCAAGACTATCAATGGACTGGAGCCTTATCAGAAAGGGGAAATTCATTTCAAGGAGCATTTGATTAACGCGAGTGGCCCTGATATGAATCTATTGCGGACGAAAATTGGCATGGTTTTTCAGCATTTTGAACTGTTTCCGCACCTGACTGTTTTGGAGAATCTGACCATTGCTCAGGAAAAAGTGTTAGATCGGCCCAAGTCCCAGGCAACAGAAAAAGCGCAAGCGTTGCTTAAGCGAGTCGGATTGCAGGCGCATGCAGAAAAACATCCCGGTCAGCTGTCGGGTGGACAACAGCAGCGAGTGGCGATTGCCCGAGCGCTGTGTATGGATCCGGAAGTGATGCTTTTCGACGAGCCCACTTCTGCGCTCGATCCGGAGATGGTGAATGAAGTTCTTGATGTGATGATAGAACTTGCCAAAGAGGGGATGACGATGCTCTGTGTCACTCATGAAATGGGATTCGCGCGACAGGTAGCGGACAAGGTCGTATTTATGGATCAAGGTACCATCGTCGAACAATCTGAGAAGAACGAATTTTTCGACCATCCACGCAGCGATCGAGCGCGTGATTTTCTGGAAAAAATTCTGGTGTAGCAACTTGTTTGTCCTGCCAGGGTATCCTGGAGGTGTACACAAAAGACATCCATGTAGACAATGCCCAAGGATTGAACGTCATGACAGCGACGTTCAATCCTTTTTTCTGCTCATGATCTAGCGGGGACGCTTTGAGCCAGAATCGCAATGAGATAGGTGAGCGTAATGAATGCACGCCAACTAGGCTTGCAAGCCCAGCCCCTTAAAACGCGTGGCGCAGTTCAGTTTGCTTTGCGGACTTCTCTACAAGCTCCCCAAGCATCTGAGCTGTAATGGCAGACAGCGTCCATCCCAGATGTCCATGGCCCGTGTTGTAGAATACGCCGGATCTGCGACCCTGGCATACGCGAGGCATCATGTCCGGCATCATGGGGCGCAGGCCACTCCATGGCACGACGCGGCGGGTCTGTATGTCTGGAAACATGCGGCGCGTCCAGTCGATCAGCGGTTCGATCCGGTCCGCACGAATATCCTTGTTGTAGCCGTTGAATTCGGCGGTGCCGGCCACCCTGAATCGATCCCCCAGAAAGCTGGTCACGATTTTTGCATCTTCGTCCAGCAGACTGACGCGGGGCGTTGCTGCCAGGCTGGCTGCGTCGTCCAGATGCACACTGATGGAATAGCCTTTTACCGGATAGACGTTCATGGCGTCCCCAAGTATGCGCGCAATTGCACGGCTGCCGGTACCTGCGCAAACCACGATTTTCTCACCTTCAATAACGTCTTTGACTTGATTGTTATAGCGCTGGTAAGAAACCCGATGAACACCTGATTCACTTGTGATATCCGTTACGGTGGCATCCATTTCAAACTGCACACCCAAACGGCGACACGCGGCTGCAAGCCCATTCGTGAACTTATGAATATCGCCAGTTGCGTCAGAGGGTGTATATAAACCGGCAAAGCATCCCTGCGTCAGTGCCGGTTCAATGGATTGTGCCTCTTCATTGGTAACGGGATAGCGTTCCAGGCCGCCTTCCTGAAGCAGGGCGTTGGATTTGAGCGCTTTATCAAAACTTTCTTTGTCATGATAGATATGGAGAATACCGCGACGCTGAAGATCGAAGTCAATGTTCTCCTGCTCAGCCATGGCATAAAGATGCTGACGCGCTTCAATGGCCAGTCGGGTTGTTTCAATGGTATTGCGCTTGTGGTTTGGAATATTGCGAATGAATGCCGCAAGCCAGCTGTATTTATGCCAGCTGAATGCCGGGTTTAGCAGAAGCGGGGCGTTACGTTTGCCGATCCAGCGCAGGCCTTTTACGACGGTTGCAATGCTGTTCCAGACTTCAGCGTTGCTTGCAGATAGCTGTCCTCCGTTGGCAAAGGACGTTTCCATGGCGGGATCGCGGTGCCCGTCAATGACGGTGACCGAATAGCCAAGCTTGGCAAGGGTATAGGCTGAGGTGATGCCGGTAACGCCGGCGCCGATAATAATGACACGTGACATAATGGACTCCAATAGTGGTGATGCAAATCAGACAATTTGCATACCCCATCTGTCACGGTACCTGAGAGTTTCACCCGCTTTTGTAAAGCCGGTTCCCCTTCGGTGGGCACATGGCCTCTCTCCAGAGTGTCGCGTTGTTTGCAGTCCTTTTGCCTGAGAGTTTCCGGGGTGGTTGCTCCGTCGGCGTCAGCAGGGCTGAACTCTCCTGCAAAAACGAATGTCGACACCGCCTATGATAATCATCTCTGGCAGGACATCAAGTCAGGGTTTACCCTAATACAAAAGAAAAACCGGCAGGCGCCAGAGGCGTGCCGGTTGAGGTTGCTTGCGAAAACCGCGTTGCACTAAAAAACGTGCGTGCGCTTATTGCACCGTAATATTGTTGTCTTTGATGATTTTGCCGTAGAGTTCAGAGTCACGCTTGATCAGCTCTCCTAATTCGGCGGCCGAACCGCCAACAGGAACAAAACCGGCAGACTTGAATTTTGCCTTCACATCCGGATCTTTTACGATTTCTGCGATGTCATTTGAAATGCGGTCTACGATTTCCTGAGGTGTGCCTTTTGGTGCAAGCAGAGAGGTCCAGGAATTCATCACAAAGCCCTTGAAGCCGGCTTCTTCCATGGTGGGAATATCATCTTCACCTTCCCAGCGCTTTGCGGATGTGATTGCCAGCGCACTTAATTTGCCTTCCTTCACATAGCCCATGGGAACCAGAATCGGGTCAAACACCATGGAAACCTGGCCGCTGAGCAGGTCAGCAAGAATTGGTGCACTGCCTTTGTAAGGTACGTGAGTCATTTCAATACCGGCTTCGCTGGCAAAGTGCGCACCCGTCAGGTGTGCGCTGGAGCCGGTGCCGCTGGATGCGTAAGTCAGATGATTCTTCTTGCCGTACTCAACAAGTTCCTTCAGATTCTTTGCAGGCACCTGTTTGCTGACGAAAAGGAACAATGGCAGGTCAGCGATATGAGAGACTGGTACAAAGTCGTCGTCGCTATACGTCAGCTTGTACAGATGCGGATTGGCAGAATATGCGGCCAGTACAGAAACAAAGGTGTAGCCATCAGGTTTTGAACGGGCAGCCTGTGCGGTACCAATGGTGCTGTTTGCGCCTGGTTTGTTCTCAATCACAATTGGCTGCTTGAGTTTTTCCGAGAGTTTTTGCATGACCACGCGTGTGACTGTGTCGGTGGCGCCTCCTGGCGTATAGGGAACAATAACTTTGATGGGTTTGTCCGGCCATGCGGCCTGCGCGGATATTGGCAAAGCCAGGGCGGTCAATGTTGAAAATGCAAGAAGTGATGTACCTATTATTTTCATTGGAATATTCCTTGTGGGTAATAGTTATAGCCGGTCAAGGATAACAAAGATTCAATAAAAAAAATATGGACTTTTACACCTATTTATC
>JBEBTQ010000367.1:0-3870 GCA_040393685.1 Advenella kashmirensis
CGCTGCTCGTGATTGCGCCGGCGCATATGAAAGGTCGGGATGCCCACGAAGTGCTTACCAGCGAACCCTTTCTGCGTTACGACCGCAGCGTCTATGGCGGGCAGCTGGCGGACCGCTATCTGCGCGATCATGCCCTTCATCCCAGGCAGCGCCTGGAAATAAACAGCCTGTCTTCGATCGCGGTGCTCGTACATGAAGGACTGGGTGTTTCACTGTTGCCAGACTGGTCAGACATGTGGCAGTCGCTGGATATCGTACAGATACCCTTGCCAGACCGAGCGCCGGTCCGACGCAATGGCCTGATCTGGAATCAGCATGGCCATCACGCGGAACTGGCATCGTGCATTTATGAAGAGGCCAAAGCCGTATTTGGTCGGAGTATCTGAGTCAGGAATTTGGCATTTACTTTTGGCTAAAGTCTCTGAACCAGGATCTCTGTACCGCTGTACTTCACCTCTTTGCACGTCTCCTTTGGCCGGGGAATCTGAATCAGGATTTTGGCACTGCGCCGCTGATTTTGGGCGAACGCAGAAAATCAAAATCCACTCCTTTATCGGCCTGCATCACCGTATCCAGAAACAGTTTCTTGTAGCCTCGCTCGGCAGTTGGTACGACAACGGGTGACGCATCCCGGCGCTGTGCCAGCTCCTCGTCGGAAACGAGCAGACTGATCTCGCGGCGGCTGATGCTGAGCCGAATTCTGTCGCCATTCTTCACATACGCCAGCGGCCCGCCAATCGCCGATTCCGGTGTGACATGCAGCACGATGGTCCCAAACGCTGTTCCGCTCATGCGTCCGTCAGAGATTCTGACCATGTCTTTGACCCCTTGCACGGCGAGCTTTCTGGGAATCGGAATATAGCCGGCCTCTGGCATGCCCGGTGCACCCTTGGGACCGATATTTTTCAGAACCAGAACGTCATTTGCGGTTACATCCAGATCGTCTGAATCAATACGCTGGGCCAGGTCTGCCGCATCTTCAAACACAACAGCTCGACCTTCATGTTCCATCAGATCTGCATTTGCCGACGACTGTTTGATTATCGCGCCGCCAGGCGCCAGATTTCCCTTCACAACTGCAATACCGCCTTGCGGGTAGATCGGATCAGCAGCGGATTTGACAACGCTCTGTGCAAAACCCGGACCGGAGCGTTCGATTTCTTCGCCCATCGTCCTTCCCGTCACCGTCAGCGCATCCAGCTTGAGCAAAGGCTTCAACTCTCTGAGCAATGTCGCCATACCGCCGGCCTTATGGAAATCCTCCATATAGTGTTGTCCGGAAGGCTTCAAATCCAATAATACCGGCGTGTCGCGACCCATTCTGTCCAGGGCCTGAAGATCAATGTCCAGCCCTACCCGTCCGGCAATGGCCGCCAGATGCACAATACCGTTGGTAGACCCGCCAATGGCAAGCAGAACACGCATGGCATTTTCAAATGCGTCGGGCGTCAGAATCTTATCAATCGTGAGTTTATCTTTGGCAATCTGCACGGCCTGCGCGCCGGTCAGCTCGGCGATACGCATGCGGTCAGCCGTGACTGCCGGTGGCGTTGCGCCACCGGGGATGCTCATTCCCAGGGCCTCTGCGATACAGGCCATGGTGCTGGCCGTACCCATGACCGAACAGGTTCCCACGCTGGCAACAAGCTGGTTATTCACATCTGAAATTTCCTGATCATCAATTTCTTCTGCGCGATATTTGCCCCAGTAACGCCGGCAATCGGTACAGGCGCCGACCCTTTCGGAACGATGCGAGCCAGTCAGCATTGCGCCAGTCACCAGTTGAATGGCAGGAATACCTGCAGATGCAGCACCCATCAGCTGTGCCGGTACTGTCTTGTCACAGCCTCCAATCAGCACAATGGCATCCATGGGCTGGGCACGAATCATTTCTTCCGTATCCATGGACATCAGATTGCGCAGATACATGCTGGTTGGAAACGCAAAGCTCTCGTGAATGGAAATCGTGGGAAAGTCCAGTGGCAGGCCGCCGGCCAGCATGATGCCCCGCTTTACGGCTTCCAGCAGCTGTGGCATGTTGCCATGACAGGGATTGTAGGCGCTGCCGGTATTGGCAATGCCAATCACCGGCCTGGTAAGCGCAGAATCGGAAAAGCCCGCGCCCTTGATAAATGCTTTTCTGAGAAACAGTGAAAAACCATTATCTCC
This sequence comes from Advenella kashmirensis, assembly GCA_040393685.1. Lineage (GTDB taxonomy): Bacteria > Pseudomonadota > Gammaproteobacteria > Burkholderiales > Burkholderiaceae_B > Advenella > Advenella kashmirensis_C. The sequence goes on from JBEBTQ010000367.1 coordinate 2,170, forward strand.
ATAACTGGTCAGCCCTTTTTTCAGACCGGTGGCTTCCGTTTGTGTGTCTGACTGATTATCCGACTGCTTGCGCCTGGACATGTTGCATTACCTCATTTATAAATAACGGATGTTGATACTCGTTTGTGATGTCGACATACCGGATTGGCAGCACGATATGGATAGCTCCTCGATACCACTTGTCATAATCCAGCCATGCCGAAAAGTACGCCTGGCAAGGCCGGATGTCATTTGTCATTAACGCGTCGTGATATTGCCATCCTTGATCACTTTATCCCAAAGCGCGATCTCTTGATCCAGCCGCTGTCCGGATTTGTCTATCGTCAACGGATCTGCATATACCCCCTGCTCCAGCAATTGTTTTTTCACGTCCTCGCTGCTCAGACCTTTGATGAGTGCCGCATTGAGTTTATCCAGAACTTCCTGTGGTGTCCCGGCAGGCGCCATGACACCAAAGAGGGAACTGACATTGTAATTGTCATAGCCCTGCTCTTTTGCCGTTGGAACGTCCGGCAGCATGGAAATTCGTTCAGGCGTGAGCACAGCAAGTGCTCTCAACTTATCCGACTTAATAAAACTGATAGCTGCAGGTACAGTTTCTGTCATCACCTGGACCTGACCGCCCACCATGTCTGTCATTGCCGGGCCGCTGCCACGATAGGCAACATGGACAATATTCACACCTGCAATCTGTTTAAAGAGCTCCATCGCCATCCGTTGTGGTGCTCCTGCGCCGGAAGAGGCAAAGTTGAGTTTGCCAGGATTTTCACGCGCGTTCTCGGCCAGCTCTTTCAAATTTGAAACTTTTACCGAAGGATTGACGACAGCAACCAAAGGTACTGATCCTACCACGCCTGCTGGCGTCAGGTCTTTCTTCAGATCGTAAGTCAGGCTGCCCTTCTCAAGAATCGACATGACCGAATGGGACGTAAGCGCACCCATCAGCAATGTGTATCCGTCAGGCTTGGCTTTGGCCACCTCGCCTGCGCCGATATTGCCACCCGCCCCACCGCGGTTCTCAATGACAACCTGCCCGCCAATCTCGTCACCCAGCGTTTTTCCAACAATCCGCCCGATGACATCTGTGGCCCCGCCGGGAGGATAGGGAATAATCAGCCGTACCGGTTTGTCGGGATATCCCTCAGCCTGAGCAGCAGCCAGAGGCAAGGCTGTGAGCACAGTACTGGCCAACAGACAGGGAATCAGTCGTGCCACCATGCTGCGTTGATTTGTCTGGAACATAAGAAAGTCTCCTCGTTATTGATTTATTGGGAAATCGTACTTGCCGGCTACAGTTGGCATGGGCAGTTGCAACCCTGACTGCCCGGGTACAAATCAACGAACAGTATGACAAATGAATGAAGGCCGGAAACATAATAATTTTTTGTTTTATCCAAAAATATTTCAGTCGATCCCGAGGGGCTGCGCAGGCGCCGATTCTTTCAATATTCCCTCTATAATATCCAGCGAATTAACGCCGCCAGCAGCCTTCGGTGCGCTTCGTATCCCAAATAACGTGTTATTGAAATAATCATGGAAAATACGATTGATCGTCCCATGGACATCCAGAGCCAGGAGATTCAGACGCAAATGGGGAATTTCTACGCCCAGCGCTGGCAGGCACGCCGGGACGGCAGCGCTGCCGTTTGCAAAATAATACGGGTGGCGTTTTAATTTGGGTGGAGTGCCAATTGGGGTGTC
>JBEBTQ010000368.1:0-3860 GCA_040393685.1 Advenella kashmirensis
CCGATCATCTGGACGTTATATTTTTCCAGCACCCCGTTATGGGCAAGGTCGAGCGCACAGTTCAGCGCCGTCTGCCCACCCATGGTCGGCAGCAGCGCATCAGGGCGTTCCACTTCAATAATTTTTTCGACGGCTTTCCAGGTGATCGGTTCTATGTAAGTGACATCGGCCGTTTCCGGATCGGTCATGATGGTTGCCGGATTACTGTTGACCAGAATGGTGCGATAGCCTTCGGCTTTCAGGGCTTTACACGCCTGGGCACCCGAATAATCAAATTCGCAGGCCTGTCCAATAATGATCGGACCGGCGCCGATGATCAAAATGCTTTTTATGTCGGTACGCTTGGGCATGATATCTCTAGTTTTTTTCGCTCATGGAGCGGATGAATTTCTCAAACAGCACGATGATGTCGTGCGGACCTGGGCTGGCTTCGGGGTGTCCCTGGAAGCAGAAGGCGGGACGGTCTGTCAGTTCAAAGCCCTGCAGGGAACCGTCAAACAGCGACACGTGCGTGACGCGTGCGTTTGCCGGCAGTGTGTCTGCATCAACGGCAAAGCCGTGATTCTGGCTGGTGATGTAAACTCGTCCGGTCTGCACATCGCGCACCGGATGGTTGGCCCCGTGGTGGCCGTTTTTCATCTTGATGGTTTTGGCATTCAGTGCCAGACCCATGATCTGATGACCCAGACAGATACCAAAGAGCGGAATCTGTTTATCCATCACGACACGCGCCGTTTCGATCGCGTAATCGCAGGGTTCCGGATCGCCCGGGCCGTTGGCCAGGAAAACACCGTCGGGATTGAGTGCGAGAACATCTGCCACCGGCGTCTGTGCCGGCACAACAGTAAGCTGACATCCCAGATCGCTCAGAATGCGCAGAATATTGGATTTGACGCCAAAGTCATAGGCGACCACGTGGAATTTATCCTGATCGGGCTTGGTGTATCCCTGAGTCAGACTCCAGGTACCCTGCTTCCACTCTTCCTGCTCCTTGCGGGTAACGGTTTTGGCCAGATCCTGACCAGCCATGCCTGCATAGGCCACGGCCAGATCAACGGCTTTCTGTTCGTCTGTTCCTACCAGAATGCAGGCACCCTGCGCACCGCCTTCGCGCAAACGACGCGTCAGCTTACGGGTATCGATTCCGGAGATTGCCACGATACCCTGCTCTTTCAGGTAGTCTGGCAATGACTGAGTAGAGCGATAATTGGAAACGCGTCGCGGACAGTCGCGAATGACCAGACCGGCAGCATGCACGCGCGAGGATTCTACGTCTTCAGGATTGACGCCGGTATTGCCGATATGGGGATAAGTAAGAGTGACAATCTGGTTGGCATAGCTGGGATCGGTGAGAATTTCCTGGTAACCGGTCATGGCCGTGTTAAATACCAGTTCAGCCACGGTCTGGCCCTCTGCACCTATGGAAATTCCCTTGAAAATCGTGCCATCTGCCAGAGCCAGAATTGCGGATGGAAATTGAGGATCATCCTCGAATACGGTAGATGTGAGCACGCAAAACCCCAAAATTATGGTATCGATAAGTAAACTTTTCGATTATACCGGGGAAGCGGTTTCGATTGAAAAAATCAGGACCGTTTTTTGAAGAAAACCGGGCTCAGGAAAGTCCGGCGGCGTGGCGAATCTGCGTCTTCCTGGTCATCATTCTGTCCGGTATAAAGCGCCGGAAAACGGGCCAGACTATCGGATTTCCACCTCAAAGGCATGACCCAGATGGGTCCTGTCTTCGACCAGCAGAAATCGCAGTTTTTCCAGGTAACTGTTGCCCTCATAGCTCAGAACGCGAACCCGCGTACCTCGCGGCTCCTCCATGGAACTGGTAATGATGGGATGATCGTTGTTACGCAGGCTGCTGATATGCATGGCATTGGCGCGCAAGTCTACCACCGTGCGCCACTGCTTGGCGCCATCGTTTTCCAGAATCCAGGTCTTGCGGTCACCGCTGTCATGTTTGCATTTGGCCAGAACGAAGGCTTTGCCGGAGACTTTCAGATTGGTACTGAAAAAATCCAGACTCTCGATGTCTCTGCTCTTGCAGAACTTCTCCTGTCCCGGCAGGGGAAGGTCCAGGTTGCGCAACGACAGCTTCGGCAGGGATAGCAGACCACCCTCTACCGGCATAGGCTGATCGTCGGTGCCATAAACCGGGGTGCGGTCCAGATTGGTTTTTGCCCAATCGACCATGGGGGGAAGCATTTCCCGCATGCAGGACACGTCGCGACAGGTGGCAAGTTTCTCGGTGCGTTTGGCTACGATGTCAGCCATAATGATGGGGCGGTCGGTTTTGGCCAGTAGCGCAGAGCTGTTGTACAGCCAGTCGGCCATATGCTGCGCGACCATCGGGTCTTTACACATATTGGCAGGCCAGGCGGCGGCCGCCCGACGCAGTTGCAGAACCGCATCGGCGCCAAACTGCTTTCGCACTTCTGCTTCCGGCAGGCATGGATTCAGGGCGATTTCCTGCTGTGCGGAAGCGACCCCCACGAAGGGACTGGCGAACGAAATGATCTGACTGGAAGCAACGGGTAAATAAGTACCTGACATTGCGGCGACTCCAGCGAGTAACATGACCTTGCACCACTTGACAAGCATTCTGCCCTTAACCCTCTTATGTGTCGTTTAGAATGAAAAAAATCCGGTCTGCCAAATTGCCGGAGCGATATTAATTATCACATTTACAATAGATACGTGATGCGCAAAATGGCATCGCTGTCGGTTGTGGGCAATATTTATATAACAAACAGCCTCCTTTGTGTGCGCAGCAGGCCAAAAAATATGACAAATGTCTGTCAAAGAGCCCGCAAGCACGTACCGTCTGCCTGTTGAAGGTAATATACACGTATCTGTAAAAATTTGAAATCATCAACTGTTAATTTACAATTTAGCGCACAACGCAAACCATTGTTTTTCAGCCATTTCTTCTTCGCCAATAAGAATGCTGGCACGCAGGAACCATCCAATATGAATCAGCTAGACCAACTTAGAAAATTCACAACCGTGGTTGCCGATACCGGCGACTTCGAAAGCATGCGCGAGCACAAGCCGACCGATGCAACCACCAACCCTTCCCTGATCCTCAAAGCCCTGTCCAAGGAAGCGTATCAGCCGATACTCAAGGAAGCGCTGGCGAAACACAGCGATGCCTCTGCCGCCGAAACCCTGGATCGCATCCTGGTCGAATTCGGCCGCCGTATTCTGGACATCGTCCCCGGACGGGTATCCACAGAGGTTGATGCACGTTTGTCATTCGATACAGAAGGTACTGTGGAGCGCGCGCGCCGTATCATTGCCCTGTACGAAGAGGCCGGCGTGGACAAAAAGCGGGTTCTGATCAAAATTGCCTCTACCTGGGAAGGTATTGCTGCAGCACGCATCCTGGAAAAAGAAGGCATTCGCTGCAATATGACGCTTCTGTTCTCTCTGATTCAGGCCGTTGCCTGCGCAGACGCGGGCGTTACCCTGATCTCGCCTTTTGTGGGTCGCATTTACGACTGGCATAAAAAATCGCAGGGCAGCAAATGGGTTGAAGATGACAATCGTGGTGAAAATGACCCCGGTGTACAGTCAGTGACACGGATTTTTCAATATTATCGCCGTCACGGTATCAAGACAGAAATCATGGGCGCAAGCTTTCGCAATACCGGCCAGGTTCTGGCGCTGGCAGGCTGCGATCTGCTGACCATCAGCCCCGAGTTGCTGGGAGAACTGGCTCAGGGCGACGCGCAGGTCAAGGTTTGCCTGGACGAATCGCTGGCTGCGAAACAGGACATCCCATCCATTGCCTGCGAAGAGAAGAATTTCCGCTTCCTGCTCAATGAAGATGCCATGGCAACGGAAAAACT
>JBEBTQ010000369.1:0-3842 GCA_040393685.1 Advenella kashmirensis
GGAGATCAATCCGATGCACTGGCTCTGAACGCCGCAAAGAATCATCACAACGGCCTGTCCAATCCTTATGCGCATATGCAAAAGGATTTCGATTTTGAGTTCTGCCGAAACGAATCTGAAAAAAATCCCTTTGTGGCCGGGCCGCTGAAGCGGACCGACTGCTCACTGGTGTCTGATGGTGCAGCCGCGCTGATTATATGTCGTGCAGAAGACGTGCAGAAGGCTGAAAACCATGTGCGTTTTCGGGCTACCTCACAGATTAATGATTTTCTGCCACTGAGCCGTCGCGACCCGATAAGCTTTGAAGGTGCTTCGCTCGCCTGGCAAAAAGCGCTGGCCGATAGCAGTCTGAGTCTTGACGATTTGTCGCTGGTGGAAACGCATGATTGTTTCACCATTGCCGAACTGATCGAGTATGAGGCGATGGGGCTGGCGCAACCCGGCAAGGGTGCCGACATCATCAAGGATGGCATTACGACCCGGGAAGGGCGCCTGCCGGTCAATCCCTCGGGTGGGCTCAAGTCAAAAGGGCATCCTATCGGCGCGACGGGCGTATCCATGCATGTGATGGCGGCCATGCAACTGAGCGGACAGGCGCATGATATGCAGCTGGCAAAAGCGGATCGAGCCGGAGTTTTCAATATGGGCGGATCGGCGGTGGCCAATTATGTGAGTATTCTGGAGCGTCCGTAACGAACCCGGATAGCCGGCCGCATCGTTCCTCGATGCTATCTGTATCCTTAATTCTTGTCATGCAGCAAGAATAATCGTCACCCGTTTCAACCTGGATTGTTTCTATGCTCAAGCCTGTAAAAAATATTGGCAGTGTCCTGACTGATGTGAGCCTGCGTTTCGGCAATGAACCCGGTCTCATTCACGGAGCAACAACGTATAGCTGGGCCGAACTGAACGCGCGGGTCGACGCGCTTGCGCATGCCATGACATCTTTAGGCGTGAAAAAGGGTGATCGCGTGCTGATCCACTCAACTAATAACGTGCAGCTTTTTGAAAGCTGCTGGGCAACCTTCAAGCTTGGCGCAATCTGGGTACCCACTAACGTACGCATTACGGAATCGGAAATCGCCTATCTGGCCAAGGCGAGTCGCGCCTCGGTCGTGATTTATGATGATGGATTTCTGGGGCACGCTCAACGATGCTGCGAGGCTTCAGATTCGGTCAGGCATGTAATTGCGATTGGTGTAGCAGAAGAAGGACAGCTGCAATACGACGATCTGCTGGAAAAGCATCGTGCAGACGGGCATTTTCAGGCAGTGGATGTGGATTACGAGGATCCCTTGTGGTTCTTCTTTACCTCGGGCACCACCGGTTTTCCAAAAGCGGGTGTCCTGTCACACGGACAGATGGCATTTGTCATAACCAATCATCTTGCCGATCTGCTTCCCGGCATTGACCATCGTTCCAGATCGCTGGTGGTGGCGCCGTTATCACATGGTGCGGGTATTCATGCCATTGTCAATACGGCACGCGGCGCGGCAAGTATATTGCCGTTTTCCGCGAGGCTCGATTGTGCCGAAGCCTGGCAGCTCATCGAAAAGTATCGTGTAGACAATATGTTTACCGTTCCAACAATCATCAAACGCATGACAGAAGATTCGGCGGTCGATGAATTCGATCATTCGTCACTTAAATTTGTCATTTACGCAGGCGCCCCCATGTATCGTGCGGACCAGAAATTTGCCTTGCGCAAATTGGGCAAGGTGCTGGTGCAGTATTACGGACTGGGCGAAGTGACCGGCAATATCACCGTATTACCTGCTCATATGCATCAGGAAGATGATGCCGCCGATGATGCCAGAATCGGGACTTGCGGTTACGCGCGTACCGGAATGGAAATTGCCATTTTGGACAAAGAGGGCAATCGTTGCGCGCCAGGAATCACAGGTGAAATATGTGTTCGAGGCCCGGCGGTTTGCATGGGTTACGACAGCAATGATGCTGCCAACGAAAAGGCCTTCAGATTTGGTTGGTTCCATACAGGTGATCTGGGTCATCTGGATGCTGAAGGATATTTGTATATAACAGGCAGAGAGTCGGACATGTTCATCTCTGGCGGCTCCAATGTTTATCCTCGCGAGATTGAAGAAGCGCTGTTGACTCATGAGGCGGTCTCCGAAGTAGCCGTGTTTGGCGTGCCGGATGAAAAATGGGGGGAAACCGGCGTTGCCGTTGTCGTATGCAAGAACGGTTGCCGTACAGATGAGGCAAGTCTGAACCGACATTTGAAAGACCGGGTCGCGCGCTACAAGTATCCCAGCAGGTATTATTTCTGGGATTCAATGCCCAAGTCCGGCTACGGCAAAATCGTTAAGAAAGACCTGAAGAAATTGGTGCTGGAAGATGCAACGGCTTAACTCGCGCGTGATTTCTCTGGCCGGACAGGCGCAACGCCGGTTTGTGGTGGATGTGGCGCCCGGCAAATCCATCTGGCAGGGTGTGTCCGGAGCGTTCAATGAGCAGCGGATACATTCCGCGCATCTGGATTTGATGGGTGCCACACTTGAATCTGCGGTCTTTTATACGGGCTATCCCGATCCCGCAGGCAGATGGATTGCGCAATACGGCGCACCCAATCATCTGGCAGGATCCATGCTGATTTCTGCGATGGGAATTTTTGGCATTGACCGTGAGGACAAACCCATGCTGCATTGTCATGGCTGCCTGGTTGCGGAAAGTGGTCAGTTGCTGGGAGGGCATCTGGATACTGGCAAATGCATAGTGGGGCACAGCGGCTTGCGTATCTATGTGAGTGCGAGCGATGACATCGGATTTGCAGCTAAGCTGGATGCAACATCGGGCATGTTTGTATTTCATCCGACATATAGCGAACGTGATGCAGTTGCGTGCTCTGCCGTGGCCGAGGGCCAGGCTGAACAGTAAAGAATGGAGATGGAGATGGATTCTACGATCAGCAATTGTCAGCCGGGTCGTGTTGTCAATGCGCGTTTTTTCTGCAACGATGATCTGGTCACCGGCATGGAGGATATCTGTCGGGAGCACAAAATAGAGCAGGGCGTCATCAAAGGCGGGCTGGGCAGTCTTTTCAAGTCCAGTCTGGAAGTAATGACCGATGATGGTGTACCGCGCCTGATAAAGGTAGAAGGTTTCGCTGTTGAAATTCTGAGTATGAATGGGCATATCCGCGTCAATCGTGAGGGCGGGCCTGACGTCGAACTCTTCGGGATGGTTGCGAATAATGCCGGCGAGGTATTTGCCGGCAGATTCGTCAAAGGTGAATCTCCGGTATGCATCACCATTGAAGTGATGATTCAGGAGTGGGTAGATCAGTCCGGTTTACGACCTGCAACGGAATCCCAGTAACCCCGGGTTTCGTAATGAGACCTCAGCATATCAATAAAGCTGCGGGTTCGTTGCGGCAGGTGCTTGCGGTTTGGCAGGACCGCATAAATGCCATTGGGCGCCGTTGCATAATCGTCCAGAACGGTAACCAGACGTCCTGCGTTCAGATCGGCCTGTACTTCCCACAAGGATCGCCAGGAGAGGCCAAAACCATTAAGCGCCCATTCGTGCAACACGCTACCGTCTGAGCATGCCAGTCGCCCGGCTGGCTTGAACGCCTGTGTATTGCCATTTTCGCGGAAGAGCCAGCCTTTGCTCTGGCTACCCTGAGGACCGAAAGAAAGACATTCGTGACTGACCAGATCTGACGGTCTGGCCGGTGTGCCATGGCGTTTCAGATAGTCTGGCGACGCCACCACGACACGGCGGTTTTCTGCCAGTTTTACTGCGATCAGCTGCGAGTCCGGCAGATCGCCGATACGAATCGCGCAGTCATATTGTTCTTCGAACATGTCGATGATACG
>JBEBTQ010000370.1:0-3833 GCA_040393685.1 Advenella kashmirensis
TGCCGAGGGTGCTGCCCCTGCGAAAGATGCTGCTCCTGCTGAAGGTGCTGCTCCTGCCGAGGGTGCTGCCCCTGCGAAAGATGCTGCTCCTGCTGAAGGTGCTGCTCCTACGAAAGATGCCGCTCCTGCTGAAGGTGCTGCTCCTGCCGAGGGTGCTGCCCCTGCGAAAGACGCTGCCCCTGCCGAGGGTACCGCTCCCGCAGCAGGTGCCGCCGCTGGTGCTGCTGCAGGTGCTGCAGCTGCTGCGCCCGCTGCTGCTGACAACAACAAACTTGCTGAGGGCGAGGCCCTGTACAAACAAGTCTGTTTCGCCTGTCATGACGCCGGCGTTGCCGGCGCACCGAAATTCGGTGATAAAGCAGCCTGGGATGCACGCATCGCCACAGGTATGGACAAACTGTATGATGCCGCCCTGCATGGCCTGAATGCCATGCCGCCAAAAGGTGGCTCCTCTGCGGAAGACGATGTTGTTAAAGCTGCAGTTGACTATATGGTAAAAGCCGTGAAATAGTCCCGGCAGACTTTCGGAAATACCAAAAAACCCACTGAGATCAGTGGGTTTTTTTATGTCTGTGATTTATACGGTTTCCGTGGCTTCTTTGATTTCTTTCGCTTCTGGGATTTCTTTGGCTACTGTGACTTCTTTTAGTACGGTGACCTCGTTTACTACTGTGACTTCTTATGATCCAGCAGATCAGCTCGCGCTCTCAATGCGATGCGCTCGCGACCCCAAACTCGACTTTGACTTACCTTGTCAGCAATTGCGCAATCTGTTCATCGCTCCAGCCCAGCTCGTCTCTGAGGATTTCCTCTGAGTGCTGACCCAATGTGGGCGGTGCATGGCGATACTGAACAGGCGTTTCTGACAATCGCAGCGGGCTGGCAGTCATCGGCGTAGAACCCGCCAGTGGATGTGGCAGATCCAGACGAAGTTCGCGGGCCACGACCTGCGGATCTTCGTATACCTGATCAATCGTGTTGATCGGCCCGGCTGGAATATTGTTTGCTTCAAAATCAGCCAGCCAGTCATCGCGCTTGCGGGTCTTCATAACCGTAGCAAACAAGGGAATCAGGGACTCGCGATTGACGACACGACCGGTGTTTTTCCTGTATCGATCATCCTGCGCAAGTTCTGGCATATTGATCAACTGGCACAGGGCAGCAAACTGCGAGTCATTACCAACGGCCAGAATCAGGTGGCCATCTTCTACTTCAAAGACCTGATAGGGAACCAGATTCTGATGCGCATTACCGGCGCGTTTGGGCGCCTGGCCTGACGTCATGTAATTCAGGTTCTGATTGGCCAGCATGGCGACCTGGCAGTCGAGCAGCGCCATATCGATATATTGACCAAGACCACTTGAATGTCGCTCGTTGAGCGCGGCAAGAATAGCAACGGTTGAATACATGCCGGTCATCAGATCCGCAACGGCCACGCCGGCTTTCTGCGGCCCGCCGCCAGGCAGGTCATCATGTTCGCCCGTGATGCTCATCAGACCACCCATGCCCTGGATGATGTAATCGTAGCCTGGTCGCGTGGCATAAGGTCCGGTTTGTCCAAATCCGGTGATGGAGCAATAGATCAATCGAGGATTGATCTGCCTGAGAGAGTCATAATCAAGACCGTACTTTTTCAGGCCACCAACCTTGTAGTTCTCTACGAGAATATCGGCCTTGCGGGCCAGCTCCAGAATCACTTCGCGACCAGAATCGCTTGTGAAATCCAGTGCCAGTGAGCGTTTATTGCGATTGGCAGACAGGTAGTATGCCGCTTCTGTTGTCGGGTCACCAGACTGGTCTTTCAGGTACGGAGGACCCCAGCCACGGGTATCATCACCGCTGCCGGGACGTTCTACCTTGATCACATCTGCGCCAAGGTCCGCCAGATTCTGCGTGCACCAGGGACCTGCCAGCACGCGCGTCAGATCAAGTACCCTGATATTGGCCAGTGGGGCCTTCCGCTGTGTCATGATTACTGCTTCTCCGTAAGAAATAAGTCTGGGCGCACCCATTATTTCAGGTGCAATATATTCAACTGGCAGCGCTGCCGGGCTTACATTCTACCCTTTTTTCTGCAGCATCTCTTTGAGCCGGACCAGCCGTTCCTTGGGTGTCATACCGCTGAACGGATCAACGACGGTTTTCAGGCCGCTTTCCAGCCCCATTTCGCTGATGAACCGCGATGGTTCGCGAATCAGGTCCTCACGGGCCTTGCGCCGCTTCTTGCACCAGGTCAATGTCAAATGAAATTGTGCCCTGGTGATGCCAACATACATGAGGCGGCGCTCTTCCTGAATGCGAACGTCCAGCGCCTCGGCATCCTTGTTCGCATCTCCGTACTCATCGTCCTTTCCAAAGTGAGGCAGCAACCCTTCTTCTACACCCACCATATGGACATAGGGATACTCAAGCCCTTTGGAAGCATGGATGGTTGTCAGCCGAACGGCGTCAGGATCTTCATCATCTTCGCTTCGCTCCAGCATGGTGATCAGCGCAATATGCTGAACCAGCTGTGCCAGAGTAAGTCCGTCTTCCTGCGCCTTGCGTTTGAGCCAGTTGACCAGCTCCAGGACGTTCTGCCAGCGTAACTGCGCCGCCCGCTCTTCTTGCGTGTCATACAGATAGCGTTCGTAATCGATGTATTTCATCAATTCGTCGAGCAGTTCAGACGCGCCTTCAGCGGGTGTCGCGGCTTTGCCGTCGGTCCGTCCTCGCCCTGCGCGCCACTGCATATTGCGAATGTAATCAACAAAGACTTTCAGAGGTTCAAGTTGCCGGGCTGCAATGCGTGTAGCCGCCAGTTCATCATGCACGGCATCGAACAGCGAACACTGAAGTTGCGTAGCGGTATCGCCCAGCGCAGTGAGGCTTGCCTGACCGATACCACGCCTGGGCGTGGTGACCGCGCGAATAAACGCAGGATCGTCTTCTTCGTTGGCAATGATTCGAAGATAGGCAATGATGTCACGAATTTCTGCCTTATCAAAAAAGCTCTGCCCGCCCGCAATCACATATGGAATACGCAGCTCCCGAAAGGTCTGCTCAAAAAGCCGGCCCTGATGATTACCGCGGTACAGCACTGCATAATCTTTCCAGCGGGCATTTCGCTCAAAACGGGAGGCAGAGATGCGCATACCGACAGACTCTGCTTCGGCCTCTTCGTTATCCATGACCACAACCTGTATAGGCTCGCCCTTGCCCAGAGTGGACCAGAGTTTCTTTCCGAACAGATTGGGATTTCGGCTGATGACTTGGTTGGCGGCGTCGAGTACCGTTGCCACGGAACGATAGTTCTGTTCAAGCTTGATGATGCGCAGCGCCGGATAATCCTGAGGAAGTTTGGCCAGGTTTTCTATGGTGGCGCCACGCCAGGCATAAATGGCCTGGTCGTCATCGCCCACTGCAGTAAACATGTCGCGCAAGCCGGTGAGTGAACGCACCCATTGATACTGACAGACATTGGTGTCCTGGTATTCATCGATCAGCATATAGCGGCAGCGGCGCTGCCAGCGCTCGCGCACTTCGGCATTGTTTGCCATCAAAGCGGCGGGCATGACAATCAGATCATCAAAGTCCACAGACTGATAGGCTCGCAAAGTCGCATCGTAGCTTCGGTAAACACGTGCCGCGTCCATTTCATCGGGTGTTTGCGCAATTTTCTCGGCATCATCGGGTGTGACCAGCGCATTTTTCCACAGCGAGATCTGCTGCTGCACACTACGCAGGCGTCCTTTGTCAGTGGTTGCCAGCAGTTCCTGAATGACCCCCAATGTATCGGTTGAGTCCAGGATGGAAAAGCCGGGCTTCAGGCCTGCATGTGCTGCTTCTTCTCT
>JBEBTQ010000371.1:0-3802 GCA_040393685.1 Advenella kashmirensis
GGGTCTGCAGGGTCACGTCGCCTATCCTCATCTTGCCAGAAATCCAATTCATCTTTGTGCCCCGGCGCTGCATGAACTGGCCAGCACAGAATGGGATCAGGGCAACGAGTATTTTCCGCCTACGACCTTCCAGATTTCCAATTTCCACTCCGGCACCGGCGCAACCAATGTCGTGCCCGGCACGGCGGAGTTTCTGTTCAATATCCGCTTTTCCACAGCAAGCACAGTGGAATCTCTGAAATCGCGTGTTCAGGCCATTCTGGATGCACACAAGCTGGAAAGCACCATTGAATGGACGCTGGGCGGGGAACCGTTCCTGACGCCACGCGGTGATCTGTCTCAGGCAATGGAAAAAGCCATCCTCGAGGTAACCGGAGTACAAACGGAACTCTCAACGACAGGCGGTACATCGGACGGCAGATTCATTGCAAAAATCTGTCCGCAGGTTATTGAGTTCGGCCCCATCAACGCCACTATCCATCAGGTTAACGAAAATATCGAGGTCGCGAGTCTGGAGCCGCTGGTCGCCATTTACCGTAAAACGCTTGAAAACCTTTTGCTGTAGACTGTCGCTGCTTTACCGCCCCTCAATACCTTTACCTTGGATAGCAAATGGCTTCGAAAATTCACAATGAACTGAAAACGGTACGTGACATCATCCGTTATGCCGTTTCCCGCTTCAACGATGCAAAACTGGCCTTCGGTCACGGCAGCGACAACGCCTGGGATGAAGCCGTTTATCTGGTGCTGTCTACGCTGCATCTGCCACTGGACACGCTGGATCCGTTCCTGGACGCAAGACTGCTTGAAGATGAAAAGAAAAAATGCATCAGCCTGATAGAGCTGCGTGTCAAAAAACGCGTGCCGCTTGCGTATCTGACGGGTGAAGCCTGGCTGCAGGGCCATCGTTTTCTGACAGACAAGCGCGTTATTGTTCCTCGCTCGCCAATATCGGAGTTGCTGGCCGAACAGCTTGATCCCTGGGTCGAAGACCCCGATGCCGTTCAGGACGTACTGGATCTTTGCACCGGTTCCGGCTGTCTGGCCATTCTTGCCGCCCTCGCCTTCCCCTCTGCCCGGGTAGATGCCGTGGATTTGTCAGAACACGCGATCCGGCTCGCCGAGCGCAATGTGCAAATGTACGAGCTCGCAGAACGCGTAACGGTCCTGCAGGGTGATCTTTACGCTCCACTGGATGGACGGCAATACGATGTAATCGTCTGCAATCCACCCTACGTGAACAGTACATCAATGGCGCAGCTGCCCAGCGAGTATCAGCAGGAACCGGTATTGGCGCTGGCGGGTGGCGATGATGGCATGGATGTGATTCGACTCATCCTGCGTGAGGGTGCAGCTCATTTACGTGAAGACGGCATCCTCATTCTTGAAATAGGCAATGAGTACGAAAACTTCATGAATGCGTTCCCCACGTTGAACCCTGTCTTTCTTGAAACCAGCGAAGCCGACGATTCCCTGCTACTGCTGACCCGGGCACAATTACAGACATTATGACCGGCGGCAGCGCAACGCCTGCCATCGGATTTCAATTCATCTAACAACTACCATTCAGGCTATACGTTTTGATTCGCTCTTCTGGTCTTACTTTACGGCGCGGCACAAAAGTGCTGCTGGAGAATGCCGATTTTGTCGTTCACCCCAAGGAACGTGTCGGTGTCGTCGGAAAAAATGGCTCCGGAAAAACCACTTTGTTCGCCCTTTTACAGGGAAAGATTGATGCAGACGCAGGTGATCTGTTCATACCGGAATCCTGGCGCATTGCCACGGTAGAACAGGAAATTCACGCCACCACGCAGCCGGCACGGGAATTTGTCATTGACGGAGACAGACACCTGCGTCAGCTGCAGGCTGAGCGTGCCAGTACACCCGACAGCGACGGGTCGCGTATTGCCGAACTGGAAACGGCATTGATGGAAGCCGATGCCTGGAGCGCGCCTTCGCGCGCCGAGCAGTTGCTGGCCGGCCTGGGTTTCAGACCGGATCAGTGGAGCCAACCGGTCAACAGTTTCTCGGGCGGCTGGCAGATGCGTCTGGCCCTTGCCCGAGCCTTGATGGCACCATCTGAATTACTGCTGCTTGACGAACCCACCAACCACCTGGATCTGGATGCCATGCTGTGGCTGGAGAAATGGCTGGGTGCCTACGAAGGCACCGTCATTCTGATCTCGCACGATACTGAGTTTCTGAATGCGGTAGCCCGCACGATTCTGCACGTCGACCAGCAAAAGCTGGTGCGCTACAAGGGTGGGTACGACGACTTCCTGACCCAGCGGGCCGAACGTGTTCGGCAACTGCAGGTCGCCATAGAACGCCAGAGCCGTGAAACTGCCAGGCTGCAATCGTTTATTGACCGTTTTAAGGCGAAAGCCACCAAAGCCAAGCAGGCACAGAGTCGTGTCAAGGCCCTTGCCCGTATGGAAAAACTCGCGCCGTTACAGGCTGAGTCGGGCATCTACATTCATATCCCCTCCCCGCCCACTATGCCGGATCCGCTGCTGCGACTGGATAAGGTGTCTACTGGTTATACGGACGAGCACGGGAACAGGACCGTCATTCTGACGGACATTGAACTCATGATTCGCGGTGGCGCAAGGATTGGCGTACTCGGTGTCAATGGCGCCGGTAAAAGTACCCTGATAAAAACCATCGCGCGCGAGCTCGCACCTCTGGCCGGCCAATACAAGCCATCCAAAGGGCTGGAAATCGGCTATTTCGCGCAGCATCAACTGGACATGCTGGATGTGGATGCAAGTCCGCTGCAACACCTGCAGCGCATCGCCCCACAGGCACGTGAACAGGAACTGCGCAACTATCTGGGTGGTTTCGGATTTGGCGGTGATAAGGTCAACGACAAGGTCGCGCCCTTTTCCGGCGGTGAAAAAGCCAGACTGGCACTCTCGCTGATTGTCTGGCAGAAGCCAAACCTCCTGCTGCTTGACGAACCCAGCAACCATCTGGACGTGGATACACGCGAGGCGCTGGCAACCGCACTGGCCGAATTTGAAGGCAGTATGCTGATGGTGTCACACGACCGGCATTTGCTGCGAACTACCGTCGATAGCTTCTGGATTGTCGCTGACGGTCACGTACAGGAATTCGACGGTGATCTGGATGACTATCGCGACTGGCTCAACCAGCGCGCGCTGGCCCAGCGTCAGGAGATACGCGAGGCTGCCCAGTCAGCCGAAGGTGGAAATGCGTCGCCAGACAGAAAGGCGGTCCGCCGTCAGCAGGCAGAGGAACGTCAGCGCATTGCCCGACTGCGCAAACCGCTGGACAAGCGACTGGCGGAGCTGGAGAAATACATGGACACCGTCAATCAGCGAATTGCCCAGATCAACGCGTTAATTGCTGACGAAAGTTTTTATTCCGAAGAACATCGGGACGAGCGCGTTACCGTACTGGCCGAGCATGGCGAATTGACCGGCAAAGCGCAGACTCTGGAAGACGAATGGCTGCAGGTGCAGGAGTCTATTGAAGCATTATCTGCTGAATCTGAAATCGAGTAAGCGTCCAACGCGCATCATTGAAAGGCAGAAGGTAACAGGCGATAGGCTTCAGTGATGCGGGTCAGTAATGTAGATCAATTATGCAGGTCTCGCGCATATCCATTATAACGCGCTCGGGGCCTCCAGCCGGTCCGCCTCGTTTAAGGCCAGCATGAATGAGCGCATCTTGCCGGCACTTTTCTCACCAGGGGCAATTTCAATACCACTGCTTAAATCCACAGCAAATGGCCGATAGCGACTGACCAGATCAGCGATATTGCTCGCATTCAGGCCAC
>JBEBTQ010000372.1:0-3793 GCA_040393685.1 Advenella kashmirensis
GCCATTGTAGGCAGCCATGAGCAGGTTGCTGAACGGATTGAAGAATTACATTCTGTGGGTATTTCAAGCTTCATTCTGTCTGGCTATCCAAATCTGGAAGAAGCCCTGAATGTTGGCGAAGAGGTCGTCCCGCTATTGAACAGCACCACGGCCTTGCGCGCTGTTGCCAGCGCCTGATAAAGGAAATATATGAGCATTGAATTTAACTGGTTCCTGCCAACAAACGGCGACAGTCGCCACCTCACGGGCAACATCAGCGACCCGAAATTGCGCCCCTCGCATCTGGCGCATCGCGAGCCGGATGTGGACTATCTGGTGCAGATCGCCCGCGCGGCAGAAGCGACGGGCTTTAACGCAGCCCTTATTCCCACCGGTGCCGCCTGCGAAGATGCATGGCTGATTGCTGCAGCACTGGCGCAGAATACGGAAAAACTCAAGTTTCTGGTGGCGTTTCGCCCGGGGCTGGAGTTGCCGGCCTATGCGGCGCAGAAAGTGGCAGCCATGCAAACCTTCACCAATAATCGCTTGCTGCTGAATGTGGTGACCGGTGGAGATCAGGATCAGCAGGAAGCGTATGGCGATTTTCTTGATCATGACGAACGTTATTCGCGTACGGCTGAATTTTTACAGGTCGTCCGGCAGATCTGGCAGGGACCTGGTCAGCATTTTGCCGGCACGCATTACCAGATTGATAATGGCGGACTGGTGCGTCCCCTGGAGGCAGCGCCCGCGATTTATTTTGGTGGTGCTTCGGCGGTAGCCGAGAAGGTTGCGAGCGATACAGCGGATGTCTATTTGCTGTGGGGCGAAACCCAGGCTATGGTGAAACAGCGACTACAGCGCGTACGCGCGTTGGCACAGCAGCAGGGTCGCACGCTTCGCTTCGGCCTGCGAATCCATGTGATTGCCCGTAGTACGCAGGAACAGGCATGGGCAGAGGCGGAAAGACTGTGGCGTGAGCTGTCGCCTGAAACTATCGCCAAGGCGCAAAAATCATTGCGCGCCAGCCAGTCCGTCGGACAGGCCCGGATGCAGCAACTGAATGCGGGCGGACGAGGCAATTCCGTGAGGGATCTGGAGATTGCTCCCGGCTTGTGGTCCGGGATTGGTCTGGTACGCGGTGGGGCGGGAACGGCGCTGGTGGGTAGCTATGAGCAGGTTGCAGACCATCTCAGGCAATATCACGATCTTGGTATCGATACCTTTATCCTTTCCGGATATGCCAATCTGGAAGAGGCCTGGCGTGTTGGAGAGAATGTACTGCCGCGCGTACATTAGGCCGCACAAATGAAATAGAAGGGGGTAATGCACATTACCCCCTTCCTTTTTTCTTATCTGCAAACGTACACTGCCTGCAATCAGGCGGCACGCCGTTGTCTTGTGGGCTCCTGGGCCGTATCAGGCGTTGCTGTTTCCTGGCTCGGCGTTTCCTGCGATGCCGGTGGTGTGGTGCTGGCCTCATCAGTCACAACACCCAGATGCTGCAGCAGATAACGGCGGATACGTGCAATCTCATTCTCCCGTGCCGGCGCATGATCCGGCAGATTCACCGGAATATCTACAGTCAGCTTGCCCTGATCCAGAATCAGGATGCGCTGCGCAAGGTGAATGGCTTCATCAACGTCATGCGTCACCAACAGCACGGCAGGCTCGTGATGCCGGCACAGCCGCCGCAATAGGGCATGCATGCGCAGGCGGGTTAGTGCATCCAGTGCCCCAAAGGGTTCGTCAGCCAGCAGCAGTTGCGGACTACGAACCAAAGCCCGGGCCAGCGCGACCCGTTGCTGCTCGCCGCCGGACAGCTCGCCTGGCCAGGAGAGTTGTCGATTGTGCAGACCGACTTCTTCAAGTGCCTGTGTTGCCCGTGCTTTTACATTGCCGCCCTGAAGCCCGAAGCTCACATTGTCGACCAGCCGCTTCCAGGGAAGCAGCCGGGCATCCTGGAACACCACGGATAAAGATGCGGGGACTTGCAGTGAGCCAGTACCAACCACGTCGTGATCAAGCCCCGCGAGCGCTCTGAGGAATGTACTTTTTCCTGAACCGCTGCGACCGAGCAGGGCGACAAATTCTCCTTTGCCGATATCCAGATCGATGTTGTTCAGCACGGTACGATTGCCAAAACGCCGTGTCAGTTGTTGTACCGAAACCGACAGCGTTCTGTTTTGCGGGCTTGTAGTTAATCGTTCAGCGTTTTGCGCCATTTGAGTACCTTTTTCTGTAGTAAACGGACCAGACTGTCAGAAGTGAGGCCGAGCAGCGCGTAAAGCGCCAGGCCGACAACGATCACTTCCGTTTGTCCGTAAGTTCGGGCCAATTCAATCATGTAGCCAATGCCACTGGTGGAGTTCACTTGCTCGACCACGACCAGTGCAAGCCAGGAATACGTTACCGCAAAGCGCAGCCCAAGAAGAAAGCCGGGTAACGCACCGGGCAGGACAACGTGGCGGATAAACTGGCCACGCGTAACGCCCAGGGTTTCGGATAATTCAAGATAGCGACTGTCGATACTGCGCAGGCAATCGTGTGTCTGAATATAGATGGGCACCACCACAATCATGGCAATGGCGGTAATCTTCATGGGTTCGCCAATGCCCAGCCAGAGCATGAGCAGTGGGATCAGCGCCAGACTGGGTATGGCACGCTTGATTTGTACCGGACCGTCAATGATGTATTCACCGATGCGGCTCAGCCCGGCAACCACGCCCAGCACGACGCCGAAAATCACACCCCAGAACAGCCCCTGCAGTGCCCTGAAAAGGGACGTTTCAAAGTTACTCCAGAGGCGTCCGGACTGAATCAGCTCCACGGCCGTTTGCACCACCACCCATGGAGGTGACAGCGTACGATGGTCTATCAGGCCGGTCCAGGAGCCGATTGTCCAGATGACCAGCAACAGAACCGGGCCGATGGCTCCTCCGTAGCGAATTTCCCTGCCAGGACCCAGGCGTGAACGACGGGAGCCGGCCGGTTTCGCATTGGTGACGACATTGCGGTTGTGATCAATATCACCGATTGTGTTCGCAGTGAGTGAGTTGATGGTATTCATTGTTTGCCTAATGTCTGGGTGGCGACCTTTTCAAAGCGACGGTCGAAGAGTTTTTCTGCATCAAGACGTTCGTTGCCGGTCTCTTTGGCAAGAAGATCGATGGTTGCCTGCTGACGGGTAATGACATCGTTCCAGTCTGCCGGGATATCGGGCTCTCCGGCGGATTTCGCCAGATACTCGCCATCGGCTGTTTTCAGGCCCTGGTCCTGAACGTAATAACCTTCAACCCACTCTTTTGGATGCTCATAAATCCACCGTGTCGCCTTTGCCCAGGCCTGTACATAGGCGCGGGCGGCCGCTGCTTTGGCCGGATCATCCAGAACAGATTGCAGGGTGTAAAGGTGCCAGGCGTCATCGCGCAAGCCGTGCGAAATTACACGGGCACCATTGCTGCCATAATTGGCCAGATAACGCGGCTGATTGGCTTCGGCAATGGGTGCTGCATCTACCAGTTTGCTGGCAAGTGCGCTCACGTATACGTCACCGGTGCTTGGCATCTCCACCAGAGTGACATCATCCTTTGTTAGCCCTGCTTTCTGCAGGATGCGGAGCACCAGCGCGCCCTGTGCCTGGCCAGGGCTGAACGCGATTTTCTTACCTTTCAGATCCTCGATGCGATTGATGTCGGCGCCCGGCGCAATGCCCAGCTTGTAGATGGGATGTTCAAGTGGATCCTTGCGAAAAGCTGCCGCAATGATCCTTACCGGCAGACCCGTCCACGTTGCATGAATTGGTGGAATGTCC
>JBEBTQ010000373.1:0-3792 GCA_040393685.1 Advenella kashmirensis
GGCAAAATGTTTGCCAGTGAAACCTACAACATCAAGCCCGATGTCATGGTGCTCTCCAAACAGATTTCCTCTTCCTATCAGCCACTGTCTGCCATCCTGCTCAACAGCCGCATGTTCGACCCGATTGCGGACGAAAGCAACAAGCTGGGCGTGCTGGGTCACGGGTTTACTGCCGGCGGCCACCCCGTTGCCGTTGCCGTAGGTCAGGAAAACGTGAATATCATTCGCGAGCGAAATCTAGTACAAAATGCAGCTGAGACAGGCGCACACCTGCAACAGCGACTTGGGCAATTGCGTGACCATCCTCTGGTGGGCGAGGTACGCGGCGTGGGACTGATTGCGGGTGTGGAACTGGTGACGGACAAAAAAGCCAAAACAGCGCTGGGTACGCCCGGTCAGCTGGGCGGCGCGGCAGGACGCAAGCTGCAGGAACTGGGTGTGATTACACGTAATATTGGTGACACGCTGGCATTTTGTCCGCCACTGATCATTAATGCCGAACAGGTCGATACCCTGGTGGACACGGTGGTCAAGGCGCTTGATGCCACGCATCAGTCGCTCAAATCCTGAGCCGTTTCAACAACGCCCTGAAGACAAGCCTGATCGAGGCCTGATACTGGAGAAGCAAGTTTATGCCCGCAGCAACGGCGAATAACAACAGCCCTCTGGTGCGTTTCAAAAACGTGCGCAAGAGTTATGACGGTAGAAATATGGTGGTCAAACACCTGAATCTTGATATCCGTCACGGTGAATTTCTGACCCTGCTGGGTCCATCCGGATCAGGCAAGACAACCACGCTGATGATGCTGGCGGGGTTTGAGACGCCGTCTTCAGGCACCATCGAACTGGCCGGTGAACAGATCGACAACCTTCCTCCTCACAAACGCAATATCGGCATGGTGTTCCAGAACTATGCCCTGTTTCCGCACATGACCGTCGCGGAAAACGTTGCGTTTCCGCTGAAGGTACGCAAGCTGGACAGTGCCACACAGCAACAGAAAGTCAGGACTGCGCTGGCCATGGTGCAGCTCGATGGCATGGAAAAGCGTTTTCCATCGCAGCTATCCGGCGGCCAGCAACAGCGCGTGGCACTGGCGCGCGCATTGGTGTTTGAGCCCGAACTGGTTCTGATGGATGAGCCGCTGGGGGCGCTGGACAAGCAGTTGCGCGAACATATGCAACTGGAAATCAAGCGCCTGCATGCAGACCTGGGCGTGACCGTCGTGTACGTGACGCACGATCAGGGCGAGGCATTGACCATGTCTGATCGCGTTGCGGTCTTTCATGACGGCATGGTGCAGCAGATCGGCTCTCCCCAGGACATCTACGAATCGCCCGAAACGGCCTTTGTTGCCGGCTTTATCGGCGAAAACAACCGTACGCACGGCACCATCACGCATGCCACCTCACGTCAGGCAACGGTGTCCCTCGATAGCGGACTGCAGATTCAGGGTCAGCAGCAGTTGGGTATGAAAGCAGGGGATCGGGTCTCGGTTTCCATCCGTCCCGAACGTATTGCCATCAATCCGCCGGCAGACAGTACAGACGTGCGATGTACGGGCAAGGTTCAGGAAGTCATCTATCTGGGTGATCATGTTCGGGTAAGACTGGACATCAATGGTGATCCGGATTTTGTTGTAAAGCAGCCGGTTTCGCAGGTCAGGCAGAAAATCGCCGTGGGCGATGTGCTGGATATCGGCTGGAATCACGAGTTCGTGCGGCTTCTGGATCCGGTAGAACCGGCGGCGGCAGAATAATTTTTATGTGGAGAGAGCAATGAAAAGCAGAACAAGCAAAAGCCGGGCACTCAGAACGGCACTATTGCAGTCGGCATTGATCGGCTGTCTGGGTCTGGCCGCTGCCGGTGCGCATGCGGCGGACAGCCTGACGCTGGTTTCCTTTGGCGGGGACAATAAAACCGCTCAGGAAAAAGCGTATTACGGTCCCTACGAAAAGGAAACCGGTACAAAAATTACCGCTGCCGAATACAACGGCGAACAGGCCAAGATCAAAGCCATGGTGGATACCAATAGCGTGAGCTGGGATGCGGTTGAGGTGGAAAGTCCCGAGCTGGTGCGCGGCTGTGAAGAGGGGCTTTTCGAGCCCATTGACTGGAGTGTCATCGGCAACAAGAGCGATTTTATTGAAGCGGCCACAGACAAGGATTGCGGCGTTGGTATGTTCGTCTGGTCCGTGGCGCTTTCCTATAACGGCGACAAATTCAAGGATGATGCACCCAAAAGCTGGGCCGATTTCTGGGACGTGAAAAAATATCCTGGCAAACGCGGTCTGCGCAAAGGCGCCAAGTACACGCTGGAAATCGCGCTTATGGCCGATGGTGTACCGCCCAAAGAAGTCTATAAAGTACTCAGCACACCAGAGGGTGTCGATCGCGCCTTCGCCAAGCTCGACGAGCTCAAGCCAAATATCCAGTGGTGGGAATCGGGCGCACAGCCTGCCCAGTACCTGGTCTCGGGTGATGTGGTCATGACTTCCGCCTACAACGGCCGGATCTCGCAGGCCGCCCACGAAGGCAAGAACCTCAAGGTCGTTTGGGACGGCAGTGTATATGACCTGGATTACTGGGCCATTCCCAAGGGCAATGCGCGCAAGGCCGAAACCATGAAATTCATCGCCTTTGCCAGCAAGCCTGAAACCCAGAAAGTGTATGCGGAAAACATCGCCTACGGTGCGGTCAATAAAAAAGCCATTGACCTGATCGACAAGAAATTCCTGGCCGACATGCCCACTGCGCCGGACAACGAAAAGAACGCCATCCCGCTGGACGTGGATTTCTGGATCGATAACGGTGTTTCTCTGGAGCAGCGTTATAACGCCTGGGTAGCAAAATAATGGCAGGGTCACGCAAGGCGCTCTGGCTGGTCGTTCCGCTGCTGCTGTTTCTGCTGCTGACCTTTGTGGCGCCTATCGCTTCGTTTCTGGGCAAAAGCGTGGCCAATCCTGAAGTGGTTACCACCTTGCCGGCAACCAGCAAAGCACTGAAAAAGTGGGAAGCTGGCACGCCGGTAACCGAAGACATGTACCGCGCGCTGGCCGATGATCTGGCGCGCGCGCGTGCCGAACAGGCCATGGGGCCGCTCATGCAGCGGCTCAACTTTGAGCGGTCCGGGTTTCGTACCCTGATCGCCAAAACCGCGCGTAAACTCCCATTCAAAATTGATCCGCCCAGCTTCCAGAAAGCCTTCGAGGAAATCGATCCGCGCTGGAGCGATCTGGATTACTGGGGCATTCTGAAGAACAATGCGCGCTCGAACACCCCCTATTATCTGCTGACGGCGCTGGATCTGCGCCAGGCACCGGACGGCAGTATCGGCGCCGCACCGCCGGATCAGGGCATTTTCAAAGCCATTTACTTGCGCACCTTCTGGATGGCAGCCATTGTCACGCTGGTGGCGCTGGTGCTGGCCTATCCGCTGGCCTATCTGCTGGCGCGCCTGCCCGCCAAATGGAGCAACCTGCTGATGATTCTGGTGCTGCTGCCGTTCTGGACATCGCTGCTGGTGCGCACGGCAGCCTGGATCGTGCTCTTGCAGAATGGTGGGCTGATCAATCGACTGCTGCTGCAACTGGGCCTGATCGATGCGCCCGTACAGCTGGTCTTCAACCGGCTTGGCGTCTATATCGCCATGGTTCATATCATGCTGCCGTTCATGATTTTGCCGTTATATAGTGTCATGAAGGGCATATCTCCTAGCTATATGCGGGCGGCCGTCTCCCTGGGATGTCATCCGCTGCGCAGTTTCTGGGCCGTCTATTTCCCGCAAACCCTGC
>JBEBTQ010000374.1:0-3776 GCA_040393685.1 Advenella kashmirensis
CTCAGCTGGCGCGCGTTTACCGTTCGCTGGGCGTGCGCGATGCCCTCAATCTTGACGGCGGCGGTAGTACCACACTTGTGATAAACAACAAACGTATCAATGCATTGCCACCGCGCCAGTTGTTCCTGGAACGCAGTGTTGCGAATCAGTTCGGTGTGCGCGATTCAAGTCGGTGAACGTGTGAAGCGTTCATTCCGATGACCCTGGCAAAAGACAATGTAACCGTGCGGCTGAACTCGAGGCTGCTAAACTCGTTTACGCAGTCATCACTTCTTCAGTTCTGCCACCATCTGCAGTTCCCGTTGGCTTTCAAAAACTCTTTCTTCACCGGTGACCGGATCGGTGAACTGCATGCTGCGGGCGAGCAGCTGCAGCGGGTTTTCAAACGTTTCTTCTTCGCGCAGTGGCTTCAGTACAGGATAGTATTCGTCATTGCAGATGGGAATACCCAGTGCGTTCATGTGCACCCGCAATTGATGTTTTCTGCCGGTGACGGGTTCCAGTCGATAATGGCCGTGCGTGGCGTTATGCGTCAGCACTTCGATGCGGGTGCGACTGTTGGGTGGTCCTTCAATCTCATGCATGACAAAGACCTGGCCGCTGCGACGGATCAGACTTTCGCGTATCAATGGAAACGACAGGGATTCACGCCAGGGTGCAACGGCTTCGTAGATCTTGTGCACCGAGCGGGTCTGGAAAAGGGTCTGGTAAACGCCGCGACGATCCTTGTCCGCGCAGAACACCAGCACGCCGGCCGTGTCGCGGTCCAGTCGATGTATCGGATTGATATGCGGGTTGCCCAGTTGTTCGCGCAGTCGCACAAGCGCCGTCTCATGCAGGTGCCGGCCGCCCGGAATACTGGCCATGAAATGCGGTTTGTCGATGGCGATCAGCAATTCGTCCTGATAAAGAATATCGATGTCGAACGGTACAACCGTTTCGACAGGCACTTCGCGGTAATACCAGAGCCAGCTGTCCGGGACAAATGCACTGTCCAGAGAAAACGGCCGCCCCTCGCCATCCACCATATCGCCTTTGTCCAGGCGCTGTCTGAGCGTATCGGCATCCATATGCGGAAACTTGTCGAGCAGAAAACTCAGCAGATCCGGCCACGATTCACGGGGCAGATAGACGCGGCTGGGGGCAACACCATTTTTGACGGGTAGCGGAGGAAGGACAGGCATACAGCAGAGGGGTGGCGGAAAAAACTAAAGCATACCGCAAGAATGGAAGAAGTCGAGGCAGGCGAGGGCGCGGGCCCCCGCCTTTGATACCAATCAGGACTTGAGTGCAGCCAGAATGGCTTCCACCGTTGCCTTGGCGTCACCGAAACACATGCTGGTGTTATCGCGATAGAACAGCGGGTTCTGTACACCCGCATAGCCCGTGTTCATTGAGCGCTTGAATACGACCACATCACGCGCCTTCCACACTTCCAGTACCGGCATGCCGGCAATGGGGCTGGACGGATCTTCGGCTGCGGCGGGGTTGACCGTATCGTTGGCGCCAATGACCAGTACCACATCGGTCTCGTCAAAGTCCTCATTGATTTCGTCCATTTCCAGCACGATATCGTAAGGCACTTTGGCTTCGGCCAGCAGCACGTTCATATGGCCTGGCAGACGACCCGCAACGGGATGGATACCGAAGCGCACATCCACACCCTGCTTGCGCAGGAGTGAGGTGATCTCGGCCACCGGATACTGAGCCTGCGCCACCGCCATGCCGTAGCCCGGCGCGATGATGACAGAATTGGCGCCCTTGAGCATCTCGGCCACGTCTTCGGGTTTGATTTCCCGGTACTCGCCAGTTTCTTCTTCGCCACCACTGCCGCTGCTGCTGCCATCAGTACCGAAACCACCGGCAATCACCGACACGAATGAACGGTTCATGGCCTTGCACATGATGTACGACAGAATGGCACCTGAAGAGCCTACCAGCGCGCCGGTCACAATCAGCAGATCGTTGGCCAGCATGAAACCTGCCGCGGCTGCAGCCCAGCCTGAGTACGAGTTGAGCATCGATACCACAACTGGCATATCGGCGCCGCCAATGGAAGCCACCAGGTGCCAGCCAAAGGCCAGCGCAATCACAGTCATGATAATCAGCGCAAAGGTGGAGCCGCCGTTGGACACAAAACTCCACAGCAAAATGGCCGACACAATCAGCGCGGCAGCATTCAGCTTGTGCTTGTGCGGCAGTGACAGCGGTTTGGAGCTGAACGTGCCACGCAGTTTACCGAAAGCCACGATGGAACCGGTGAAGGTCACGGCACCAATAAAGACGCCCAGGAACACTTCGGTCAGGTGGATATTGAGCAGCGCCCCTTCAGGCATGGCATGCTGCTGCAGTTCGATATAGCTGTTGTAGCCCACCAGCACCGCAGCCAGACCCACAAAGCTGTGCAGAATGGCAACCAGTTCGGGCATCTGCGTCATTTCTACCTTACGTGATAGATGCAGACCAATGGCGCCACCAATCAGCATGGCAATGATGACCCAGATGACCGAAGCCGAATCGGGACCAAGAATAGTGGCAACGAGCGCGATGGCCATCCCGGCAATCCCAAAGCCGTTGCCGTAACGCGCCGTTTCCTGACGGGATAAGCCCGCCAGACTGGCAATGAAAAACAGCGCCGCAATAATGTACGCGGCGGTAACAAATCCTGAACCCATCTTATTCTCCTTTGCCTTTCATGAACATTTTAAGCATGCGCCGTGTAACGAGGAAACCACCGGCAATGTTAATGCTGGCAATCAGGATGGCAATAAAGGCAAGGACGTTGACCAGGCCAGAGCCCTGGCCGATCTGTACAACGGCCCCGATAACAATAATGCCGGAAATGGCATTGGTGACGGACATCAGCGGGGTATGCAGGGAATGGGTAACGTTCCAGACCACGTAATAGCCCACTACGCAGGACAGAACAAAGACCGTAAAGTGCGACAGGAACTCAGGCGGTGCATTGGCACCAACCCACGCAAAGACAATACACACCGCAGCCAGCACGCCGAATTTGAATGCTGGCGATTTGGGTGGCTTGACCGGTTTGGGTTCGGGTTTGGCGGCAGCCGGTTTGCTGGCGGCAGATACCTGAATGGCTGGTGGCGGATACGTAATGCTGCCGTCATGCACAACTGTCATATTTCTAAAGACCGTGTCTTCCTGATCCAGCAGGATCTGACCGTCTTTCTCCTTGCTCATGAGCTTGCTCAGATTCACAAGATTGGTGGCATACAGTTGTGATGACTGGGCCGGCAGGCGGCCTGGCAGGTCTGTGTAGCCAATGACCTTGACGCCCGAATCGGTGGTGATCACTTTGCCGGGTTCGGTGTATTCGCAGTTGCCGCCAGCGGCAGCAGCCATATCCACAATTACCGAGCCGGGGCGCATGGAATCGACCATCTCGCGCGTAATCAGCTTGGGCGCCGGTTTGCCCGGTATCAGGGCAGTCGTGATGATAATGTCTACGTCTTTGGCCTGCTCGGCGAACAGCGCCATCTCTGCTTTAATGAATTCCTCGGACATGGTTTTGGCATAGCCGTCAGAGGAGGAGCCATTCTCGTCCCCGAAGTCCAGCTTCAGGAACTGACCGCCCATGGATTCAATCTGTTCGGCCACTTCAAGGCGCGTGTCGAAGGCACGCACAATGGCGCCGAGCGACCCGGCCGTGCCAATGGCGGCAAGTCCGGCCACGCCAGCACCAATCACCAGTACTTTAGCGGGCGGCACCTTGCCGGCGGCCGTAATCTGGCCGGTGAAAAAGCGACCAAAAT
>JBEBTQ010000375.1:0-3767 GCA_040393685.1 Advenella kashmirensis
GGCCTCTCCTTCCCGATGGCTCAGCATCATATTATTGGCCACCGATTTAGGACTGTGATACACCGCGCGAATGGCATGAGCATAATGCTCGGTTTCCAGCGCCTTGCGACGCACCAACGGCAAAGGGATGCCATTACGCAGACCCGCGCGATCGGATTCCAGATTATTTCCGGTAATGGCAATGCCTGCCGCATTAAAGCCCGAACGTGCCAGTTGCCCTGCTTCAGTAAACGTCAGAATATCGGGACCGTCATCCCGCACGATATGCAACACGATGCACGTTTCTGCACATTCGACACGCCAGTCCCAGTTCTGCCCATGCATCAGTACGCCATCGACACTCATTTCAGGCAGCACGACGGCAGCCGTACAACCATCGGGCGCCAGATTATCCGGGTGCATGCGGGCATACATCAGGAGTTCGCGCCGCGCATTGATGACAACCACATGCTCCAGCGGTACACCGGCTCCCTCGGCAATACCCCGCATCTCTTCAACGTAGTTCGCATCAAAGGCTTCGATGGCCGGCAAAAATGCCTGGGTCAGCGTCTGCAGACGGTCGGGACTGATATCGCGTCGTGTCAGCAGGCCAACATAAAACGCTGCCGCCTTGTGAATTCGGTCTTTTGCCTGTTCTCCGTGCTGGCGCCCCCGCTCCCGTGGTCTGCCACTGACCTGAACTAATGGCAACACATTCTCTTCTTTCATATTCCGGCCCTGTTGCTCCATGCTTTTTAGGGTTTCATCAAAGGAGCGCAAGCCTGCGCCCCACTTGCGTTACTCAGTTTATTTCTTGCTTACCTGCCACAGGCGCGCTGCCGATCCTGTCCAGCTCGAATAACCCTGAATCCTGTCAGAGGTCGCGTCGATGGTAATGCCGTTATAAAGCATCAGCATGGGCACATCGACCAGAAAATCCTTGTGCAGCTGATCCAGTATTGGCTGACGCTTGGCACGATCACCCGCTGTCATGGCTTCGTGCAGCAGTTTCAGATCTGCGGGGTTATCCCAGACCTTGCGCTTCTGCACTTTTTTATCACCCATGAAATGTTCATAGAGCAGCGCATCATCAAATCGTGGCGAATAAGAGAATGCCATCATCTGATATTTACCGGCGTTATAGCGGTCCAGTTGCGTCGCCCAGTCCATGACGTCCAGCTTCACATTGATGCCCGCCTGTTGCAGCATGGCCTGTGTCAGAATGGCCGCGTTATACATGGACGGATAATCCTTGTTGGTAATCAGCGAAACCGGCTGGCCTTTATACCCTGACTCCTGCAACAGCTTTTTGGCTTCGTTCAGATCATATTTCCAGCCGGTCTGCTGCACAGAGGTGTAGGATGGCGTGCCTGTCGGGATCACGGAGTTATTTGGCTTACCCAGACCATCAGTTACCATTTCTACCAACGATTTGATATCTATTGCAGATGCAATAGCCTGACGCATCTTCTGGTTCATCACAGGATCTGCTGTCTGCATCAGAATCGTATTGCGTCTTGACGTGTAGCTGTGTGAAATATGAAGTTTGGGATTCTTTTTCAGCTCGACATAATCGGAACTGGTGATATCAGGAATCAGATCCAGATCCCCACGTACCAATGCCGCTTTTGCTGCGGATGCATCGGGAACAATCAGAAACTTGACGCTATCGACCAGCGGTTTCTTATTACCGACATAACCATTTGCCTTGCCCTCAAGGCTGGCATAGTCTTTAAAGGCCTTCAATTCAACATACGAACCTTTACTCCAGGCACCCAGCTCAAAAGGACCGGTACCCACGGGTTTGTTCCAGCTGCCATCGGCGTTGACCGAGGCGCGATTCAGAATGCCTGTCATGCCACAATCCTGGCGCGCCAGTGTACTCAGGAACATGGGATTGGGTTTTTCCAGTACAAATTTCACGGTCATGGGATCGGGTGCCGACACCTCTGAAACCTTGGCACCGTTTTTACCGGCAAATTCAGAGCGGCATCGCCAGCCCACATCCGGATCCATATAGTGTTTCCAGCTCCAGATCACATCTTCTGCGGTCAGCGATTCACCATTATGGAACTTCACACCTTTTCGCAGTGGAAAGGTGTACGTAAGTCCGTCTTCAGACTGTTCGACACGTTCAGCCAGCAAAGGTTTGACTGATCCCACATCATCCAGCGCAACCAGACCTTCGACCATATGCGCAACAATCATATCGGCCGTACTGTCGCGGTTAACGCCCGGTTGCGAACTGCGCAGATCAGATGGGATCTGGACGTTCAGCGTCTGAGCCGAAACACCTCCAGCGAAGAGGCCGGCCAGAACAAGAAAGGAAAGCGGACGTTTATTCATAGTAGTGCAGAGCTCCATTTACACGGTGAAAATGACAGGCTTTCAACAGCTGGCCCGATATATCGTTACTTATTTAAATGTTTACTTATTTACTGCCTGCCGACGCGGCGCTGCGCCAGAACATCGGCAAAAAAGCCGGTGATCTGGTCAATACAATCTTCCCAGCGATGTGACACGCCCGGCACCACATCGAATCGTACCTTGACGCCGACTGATTCGAAATTGCGCCGCAAGGCATCCAGCCTCTCGGGACGGGTTTTACCCGCGTCATTGGCACCTTCCATCCAGTGCGCGCCACCAGGTTTATGGGTGATTTCCCAGGTTTCGGTATCAGCATCACCAACAATCATCTGCACGGGCACCCGGGCCAGCGCTTCTGTGTCGATTTCAATACCGAAGAGCTCTCCAACATTTCGTGTGCCCACCCACCAGTCGCGTTTGGGATTCAGCAGGGTGACCGATCCTGGGGCGCCAACGGAAGCGGCCCAGACGCGCGTTGGATGCAGCAGCGTGAAACGGTGCGTAAAGTGGCCACCTCCGGAAAATCCGAACAACCCGAAATCCTGGAAATTGAAACCGTAACGCCTGTTGATCTGATCCACGATGTCCAGCACGGCCAGATCATAGCGAATATCCCCTTCCTGGATGTATTTATAGCCATTACGATTGTCATCGCCCATGACACCAACGGGGAACAAGGGACAAACAATCACGCAGTTGTTCCAGCGCGCAAAGTGACTGAACGCATCGCGATACTCGGTAATGGTGCGACCAGTCCCGTGTACAGCAACAACCAGTTCCGGGGCAGGACCACCCTGCGCCACAGAGCGCGGAACGTACATGCAAAAGCTGAAGCGGGGATCTTTGTGACTGGAAAATATTGTTGTATGTCCCAGGTCATACATATTGGTTCCGCGTGATTCCGGTGTCGCTTCTGCGGCGATAACAGCCATTTTTTACTCCTGCAATTTATGCGCATAAATGATTGACACAAAGTATACGCATAAAAATGCGGTCATACAAGGTATAATTGTTTCACGAAAGACAAATGCGGCGATAAGCGCAAAAGGACAGTGACCAAATGGCAAAAGTACGAGGTAAGGTGCCCCGTATGCTTGGGGATGAAATTGCGTTGGAAATACGTAATGGCGGATTTCGTGCAGGGGAATGGATACGGTTGGGTGATATAGAGGAGCGCTTTAACGCGTCCCGATTTGACGCCCGTCGCGCCTTGTCAGAACTGGTGCTGCGTCAGGTTCTGGAACACGCGCCCAACCGAGGCTATCGCGTTTACGCACCAGACGCTGATACGATTCGTCATGTGCGCGAGGCACGCATTTTTCTGGAAAAAGAAGCCATCCGCAACGTGGTAAACAATATCAGCGACGACACGCTCAGGCAGCTTGGCCGGCTGGCAGACGATTTTCGCAAGGCGGCAGATC
>JBEBTQ010000376.1:0-3728 GCA_040393685.1 Advenella kashmirensis
ACTACTGATAATGTCCGTGCCGCTGCAGCACTTCAATCTTATAGCCATCCGGATCCAGAATGAAAAAGAACCGGGCCAGTAAGGTATCGCCATCGTAGAAAGACTTAATGTCCAGCGGGGACAGGCCGGCTGCGAGCAGGCGTGCGTGTTCGGCGTCCAGATCATCGACACAGACGGCGACATGTCCATAGCCGTCGCCATGGGTATAAGATTCCTCGCGGCCCTTGTTCCAGGTCAGTTCGATTTCCATGTCATTCTGCGCATTGCGTAGATAGGACAAGGTGAAATCCGGAAAATCCAGTTCGTAAGACGGCTCCAGGCCGAAAGCGGTTTTGTAGAAAGCTTTGGATGCGGCCAGATCACGGCAGCGCACCATGACGTGTATGATTTTTGCCAAATTGTATTCCCCTTCGCATAAACAACAGACGTGCACGATTCGGGCATGAAGCTGGCACCCGCGAATCGTATGCATACCGGTCAATTATGAAAGGGATACAGGCCCTGCTGGTAATAACCGATTACTACAGCGGCTTGTCCCTGCCTATTTGCAAGATCCAGCAAGTGATGTCGCAGGTCTGCTTTGCAGTGTTTCTGGCCTGTGTTGCGTTGTTGCGGTATTTCTCACATTACCTGTGAAAAGGGCCTGCGCGCAGGCAGGCCCATGACAATCAGAAGCGGCTGTTTCCCTGATCAGAAGGCAGGAACGATAGTGCCTTTGTATTTCTCTTCGATGAATTTTTTCACATCATCGGTTTGCAGGGCTTTCACCAGTTTCTCGATAGCAGGTGATTTGGCTTTGTCTTCTGTCGTGGCAACCAGGTTGGCGTATGGAGAGTCTGAGCCTTCAATGAAAAGGGCATCTTTGGTTGGGTTCAGACCGGCTTCCAGCGCATAGTTGGTGTTGATCAGTGCCAGGTCTACATCATCCAGCACGCGAGGCAGCGTAGCGGCTTCCAGCTCCTTGAACTTCAGGTTCTTTGGATTGTCGGTCACATCACGTGCCGTTGCCAGCAGATTGCTGGGGTCTTTCAGTTTGATCAGACCTTGCTTTTGCAACAGCAGCAGAGAACGCGCGCCATTGGAAGGATCGTTAGGAATGGCAACGGTAGCGCCGTCTTTCAGTTCAGAAACGTTTTTGATTTTTTTGGAGTACGCACCAAAGGGCTCAACGTGGACGTTGCCCACTGCAACCAGGTGTGTTCCTTTTTCCTTGTTGAAGGTATCAAGGTAAGGCTTGTGCTGGAAGAAGTTGGCATCAATCTGCTTGTCTTCAACCTGCTGATTGGGCTGAACGTAATCGGTGAACACCTTGATGGTCAGGTCCACGCCTTCCTTGGCCAGCACGGGTTTGATGTGCTCAAGGATTTCCGCATGAGGAACGGGCGTGGCGGCAACGCTGAGTTTTTCATTTGCAATTGCCGACAGGCTGACCAGGGAAGTGGCAACAAGCAGGCCGCCCAGGATATGTTTTAATTTCATTTGCAATACTCCTTATTGCTATTTTCGGTTGAAATAATTAACCAGATAATCACCCACGGTCTGCACAAGCTGGACCATGACGATAAGAATAACCACAGTCACAATCATGACTTCAGTCTGATAGCGCTGATAGCCAAAACGGATTGCCAGATCTCCTAGGCCACCGCCACCGATGACGCCTGACATGGCAGAATAACTGATGAGCGCAATCGTGGTGACCACGACGGCACTGATAATGCCGGTAGTAGCTTCTGGCAGCAGCGCCCACAACACGGTTTGCCGGGAATCGGCACCCATGGCGCGACAGGCTTCAGAAATCCCGGGATCCAGCTCACGCAGCACGTTTTCCACCAGACGGGCAAAAAACGGCGCGGCACCTACCACCAGCGGCGGAATCGCCCCGCCCACACCCAGTGCGCTGCCCATGATGAGGCGCGTAAAGGGAATGAGCACAATCAGCAGAATCAGAAACGGCACGGACCTCAGGATATTTACGATCAGCGACACGGATTGGTAAACATGCCGATTTCCCAGCAGCTGCCGCGGGCTTGTCAAAAACAGATAAACCCCCAGCGGCAGACCAATAATCACAGTCCATAACAGCGACCAGCCCGTCATCAGAAGGGTATCGATGGTGGCCTCACCAATCTGGGACCAGTCAAGCGTACTCCAGTTCATCCTCTCAGTACCTCATAACGGACGTTATTATCGACAAAAAAGCGCCTTAGTGGCTCATAACTTGCCGGATCGGCATCCACAGCCAGCACAAGCTGCCCATAAGGCGTGTCCTTGATTTTTCCGACGGCGCCCTGCAGGATGCTGAGGTTGACATTCAGATTGCGGCTGGCCTGACTCAGCAGCGGCTGACCCGTATTGTCGCCGCGATACGTGAGACGCACGATGCGGCCCTGCACGCCTTCAATCAGGTCTTTCCACCCATCGGCATCCACCCCGCTTTCATTGAGCAGCGACAGCGTGGTTTCGTGCTGCGGATGCAAAAAGACATCAACGACATTGCCGGATTCGGCGATTCGACCCTTTTCAATGATTGCCACCCGGTCGCACACCGTTCTGATCACATCCATACTGTGTGTGATCAGCACGATGGTAATACCAAAGCGCCGGTTAATGTCCAGCAGCAGGTTCAGAATGGACTGCGTTGTTTCCGGGTCCAGCGCGCTGGTTGCCTCGTCGCACAGCAGCAGATTCGGGTCATTGGCCAGAGCGCGTGCAATACCGACGCGCTGTTGCTGCCCACCCGAGAGCTGTCTGGGATATTTGTAGGCGTGATCGGTCAGACCCACCAGATCCAGCAGCTCCAGCGCGCGTTTGTTGCGTGCAGCTTTATCCACGCCGGCCAGCCTCAGAGGGAAAGCGACATTCTGCAAAACGGTGCGGCTAGTCAGCAGATTGAAGTGCTGAAACACCATGCCGATTTTCTGACGCAATGTGCGCAAGGCAGAGGCAGACACCGTGGTAATGTCCTGTCCGTTGAGAAAAACGCTTCCGCTGCTTGGTCGTTCCAGCAGGTTGAGCATGCGTATGAGCGTGCTTTTTCCGGCCCCGGAACGCCCGATAATGCCGAAAATTTCCCCGGATTGTATATCCAGGCTCACACCAGCCAGCGCCTCAACCACTTTGTCGCGGGAGGCGTAGGATTTATGAATATTCTTTAGCTGAATCAACTTGCATACTCTGATAAGCAATCTGGTTTGGACGAATTTTATATTACTCCTACGGATTTGTTTTTATTTGAATATAACTTTCGGAGATATAAAAAGCGCCGCTCAAAAGAAAATACCGTGCCTGAGCACGGTATTTCAGCAAGGCACTGAGTACAGACCTTCGCGAGGCCTGATCCCGGCCCCAGAACTACCCTGTTGCGAATAACCGCCTGTCTTATTGCAGCGCGATTTCGACGTCAACACCAGCAGGCAAATCCAGACGCATCAGCGCATCGACAGTTTTGTCTGTAGGATCAACAATATCCATCAGACGTTGATGTGTGCGAATTTCAAACTGGTCACGTGAGGTTTTGTTCACGTGTGGTGAACGCAGAACATCATAGCGTTTGATGCGTGTTGGCAGTGGTACTGGGCCACGAACAACGGCACCGGTGCGCTTGGCTGTATCCACGATTTCAGCGGCTGACTGGTCGATAAGCTTGTAGTCAAACGCTTTCAGGCGAATACGGATTTTCTGGTTTTTCATGGGAATTCCTAAAGAACAATGATAAAGAACGAACTACC
>JBEBTQ010000377.1:0-3713 GCA_040393685.1 Advenella kashmirensis
CCTTCCCTGTTCTATATGCTCAGTTCGGTGCTGGTCACCAGTACTTTCTTTTATCTGATTGAACTGATCAAACGTACAGAATCTTTTGGCGGTAACGTGCTGGCAGTCAGTCTGGAAGCATTCAGCGCCGAAGATCAGGATAGTTCCGATTACTCCGGTACCGTTGTAGGCAAGCCAATACCTTTTGCCCTGGCATTCCTGGGGCTGGCATTCTTTATCTGTGCGCTGGTCATTGCCGGTATGCCGCCGTTCTCGGGCTTTATCGCTAAATTTGCCCTGCTGTCCAAAGCGCTTGACCTGTCTTCGACCGATGCCGCCACCACCACCAGCGTTTGGCTGCTGGTCGTTGCAATGCTGATTTCCGGTATGGCAACCGTCATTGCGCTGGGTCGCGCCGGTATTCGCATGTTCTGGAGCAGCGAAAAATTGAAACCCCCTGTGCTCAGTCGGCGTGAAGCCTTTCCCATTACCTTGCTGCTGATGCTGTGCATTGCCCTGACGGTATTTGCGGGCCCGGTCATGGACCAGCTCACGCTCACGGCCAAGCAGCTTGACGAGCCCGGCACATACATGAAAGCGGTGCTCAATAGTCGGCCGTCCGCTATCACATCGCACGGAGGTACGCCATGAAATCCTGGTTTTCCTGGTTACCCATGACCCTGTTTCTTGCCGTTATCTGGGTGCTGCTGGCAGACATGCCACTGGGCATGGGTACGCTGGTTTTTGCCGGTGTGGCGTCGGTGATCATTGTCCTCATGTCGCGCCGGTTGCGGCCCTTTCTGGCCAGACCGCGACGGATCTGGGTCATACTGAAGCTGGCTGGTACTGTGCTGGCCGATACTTTCCAGTCCAATGTCACTGCCATCAAACTCATACTGGGTTATCCCAAAATTGAATACACGCCCGGATTTGTCTCTGTCCCGCTGACACTGCGAGACCCGCATGGACTCGCTATCCTGGCGGCGATCATCAATTATGCGCCGGGTACATTGTGGGCTGGCTTTCCTGAATCGGGCGAATATGTGCAATTGCATATTCTGGACCTGCCCCAGGAAACGGACTGGGCAGCCTTTATCACTGAACGTTACGAGAAACCATTGAAGGAGATTTTTGAATAATGGAAACCCTTCTGATGTGGTCCTGCTATTTCACCCTGTTCTGTTTTGCACTGGCAGGCGTTATTCTGAGCCACCCTCTGTTTGTCGGACCCACACCTCAGGATCGGGTGCTGGGCATCGACGCCCTTTATCTGATTGGGATGATGATAGCCCTCACACTGGGCATGCTGTATCGCACGTCCTGGTACTTCGACATTGCCCTGCTCGTCAGTCTATTCGGTTTTCTGAGTACAGCGGCGATGGCGCGCTTTCTGCTGCGCGGCGAGGTGATTGAACCATGATCGCAACCCTGTCTCCGTGGATTGTCATTCCCGCTTCGGTACTGATCGTGATCAGCGGCCTGCTGGTGCTCACTGCCAGCATTGGCATGGTACGTGTCAACAACTTTCTGCCGCGTACCCACATTCAGGCCATCATCTACTCCACAGCCCTCTGGTCCCTGCTACTGGCCTCGCTGCTGCTGACCTTCAACCTGCAGGACCGGACCTTCCTGCACGAAATACTGATAGGCCTTTTTATCTTTATCACCTCGCCAGTCAGCACCGTCTTGCTGGTGCGCTCTTTTGTGCTAAGGGAAGAACGGTCGGGCATACCCACTGAAAGTGCCGCTGCTAAGGACACGCCAGAGAGTGATGTAAAAGAAGAAGAAAGTGAGCGCACTGCCGCCAGCGATGTGGCCTCGATAGAGGCAGAACTGGACATGACGTCTGAGCAGGAAACGGAAACAGAGCAGGCGCAGGAAACACCGCAGAAACAGGACGAGAAAACAGAGCCTGATGCGCAGCGTACGCCGCGTGGTGAACCGCCGCAAACCTAACTGAGCGTGAATATCAGCCAGGGCACTTCTATGCGGTGCCCCGGCCGACCGGGATAGACCGGTGAACGTTAAGCGTCAAAGCCTCTGGCTTGCTGCCATTCAAACGTCTACGGGCTCGGTCCACTCGCTGACAAATTGTGAGTAATCCGGACGTTTTTTATGGGGGCTGGCCAATCAGGGCGTGCCGATGGCAATAAACCCAAAGAAGCGATAATCCAGCGAATCAAAGCCCAGCCCCGATTGAAATTCATCAATGTAGGTGGCGATACCCGTACTCCAGAATGCACCATAGCCCAGCATATAAGCAGCATTCAGAATGTTGGTCACGGCTGCGCCGGTGGCGAGCATGCGTTCCGTCTCGCTGATCGCGGTATTGCCGTAATCAATATGGCAGGCCACCGCGATAATCATGGGCACTTCACTCAGCCAGGCTCGGGTTGCGGCTTCCTTTTCTGGGGTGAATGGCGTGTCGCTCTGCTGGCGCAGCCCGATGGAAAAATCAGCGAACTTGCGGATGGATTCGCCCCGAATAATCTTGAACCGCCAGGGCTGAAGACTGCCGTGATCCGGCGCTGCCATGGCTGTCTGCAGAATCCGGGCAAGATCATCGTCATTCGGCGCAGGTGCCGTAACCAGTTTCATGGAACTGCGGGACAACAGAAAATCGATGGGTTGAGTCATGAACAAAATTACCTGAGTTGCAATATAAACATGATAGCCCAGCAGCCCGAAAAATAGGTCGATAACCCTGATGGCATGGGAAGATCGGCAAGACGGCCGGACTGTCTTAACCGCGCAGCAGCGCCTTCATATCCCGGACGGCCTTTTCCCAGCCGTCGAAAATCGCCTGAGCCACGATGGCATGGCCGATGTTCAGTTCAGAGATGCCACCCAGCGCCACGATAGCCTGAACGTTCTGGTAATGCAGGCCATGGCCCGCATTCACCTTCAGGCCCTGACGCAGTCCTTCAGCGATAGCCACCCGCAGGCGCTCAAGTTCATGCTGCTGTGCTTCGCCGCTGACTTCTGCGTAGGCACCCGTATGCAGCTCAATGACCCCTGCTCCCGCCTTTGCCGCAGCGCGGATTTGTTCAAAATCGGGATCAATAAACAGAGACACACGTGCATCTGCCGCGTGCAGCTTCGTAACAGCCTGACTGACTGCATTGAAGTGGGTCACAACATCCAGTCCCCCTTCGGTCGTCAGTTCCTGTCGTTTCTCGGGCACCAGGCAAACATCATGGGGACGCACCTGACAGGCGATGTCCAGCATCTCGTCGGTTACCGCACATTCCAGATTCATGCGCGTTTTCAACAAGGGACGCAAGGCATGCACATCGCTGTCCTGAATATGCCGACGGTCTTCACGCAAATGCAGCGTGATGGCATCGGCCCCCGCCTGCTCGGCCAGCAATGCGGCGCGAACCGGGTCAGGATAGTCACAACCGCGCTGCTGACGCAGCGTGGCCACATGATCAATATTTACACCCAGATCAATCATGATACATCCTGCGTTATTGCGGTGTTGAAGGTGCGATTTGGGTAGCGTTGCCGGAAGCAGGTACGGTATTGGCGATAGGCGCATCGGGATTCGCACGCATCGTCGTGTCGCGATTCCAGCCACCACCCAGCGCTTTGTACAACTCTACTTTGTTCAGAAGAGATTCGAGTCCGACCTGTACGAAGCTTTGCTGCACGGTAAACAGATTGATCTGTGCCGTTTGAACCTGCAGGAAGCTGTCTATGCCGTTTCTATAACGCAAATCAGACAGGTTGAG
>JBEBTQ010000378.1:0-3711 GCA_040393685.1 Advenella kashmirensis
GGCGCAGTTCGGTAAAACAACATGCGTTTGAGGGGATTATTCCCAATCTGGAACGACGCTGGAAAGAAACCGATTCGAATACAGTCCGCGAAGAACTGGGCAAGTATCGCAGTCTGCAGGTCTGTCCCGATTGCGGCGGTTCGCGTCTGCGTGAGGATTCCCGCCATGTGCTGATCGGCAATGAGCCGCGCGGCGGCGCTCGCGTGGGCCTGGCGATTTTTGAGGTGGAGGCGATGGCGCTGTCCGAGTGCCTGCACTGGTTCGAGAATCTGACGCTCACAGGCGCCAAGCAGGAGATCGCGGAACGCATTGTGCGGGAAATCCGCGCCCGGCTTGAGTTTCTGAACAATGTGGGCCTGAATTATCTGTCGCTGGATCGCAGTGCCGACACTATTTCCGGGGGCGAGGCGCAGCGTATCCGTCTGGCCAGCCAGATCGGTTCGGGTCTGACCGGCGTGATGTATGTGCTGGATGAGCCCTCTATCGGCCTGCATCAGCGCGACAACGACAGGCTGATTCAGACCCTGGCGCATTTGCGGGATCTGGGCAATAGCGTAATTGTAGTTGAGCACGACGAGGATATGATTCGTGCCGCAGACTGGGTGGTGGATATGGGCCCCGGTGCGGGCGAGCATGGCGGCCAGATTATTGCTTCGGGCACCCCACAGCAGATTGCCAGTGATGAGGCCTCACTGACGGGCGCCTATCTTAGCGGTCGTCGACGCATTCAGGCGCACAATCCGCGTAAACTGGATGAGGATCAGAAATGGCTGGAAATTCACGGCTGTTCGGGAAATAACCTGAAAGGCGTGGACTTGCGGATTCCCGCCGGCAAACTGGTTTGTGTGACGGGTGTGTCAGGTTCGGGAAAATCCACGCTGATCAACGATACACTGGCGACGCTGATGGCCCACGAGCTGCATCGCGCGCAAACGGAACCCGCTCCTTTCACCTCTGCCGAGGGTCTGGACCACTTTGACAAAATCATCAATGTAGACCAGAGCCCCATTGGCCGCACGCCACGCAGTAATCCCGCGACCTACACCGGTTTGTTTACGCCGATACGTGAACTCTTCGCCGGTACACCGGAAGCGCGCACGCGCGGCTATGATCCGGGCCGGTTCTCGTTCAATGTGAAGGGTGGTCGCTGCGAAAGCTGTCAGGGTGACGGTGTGATCAAGGTGGAGATGCATTTTCTGCCGGATATGTACGTT
Organism: Advenella kashmirensis; assembly: GCA_040393685.1. Lineage (GTDB taxonomy): Bacteria > Pseudomonadota > Gammaproteobacteria > Burkholderiales > Burkholderiaceae_B > Advenella > Advenella kashmirensis_C. Next base: position 1,215 of record JBEBTQ010000378.1, read on the forward strand.
CCCTGCGATACCTGTCATGGCAAACGTTATAACCGCGAAACGCTGGAAATCCGCTATCGCGGACGCACCATCAGTGACGTGCTGGATCTGACTGTGGAGCAGGCGCTGGAGTATTTCAGCGCCGTGCCGGTGATCAATCGCAAGCTGCAGACGCTGATGGATGTGGGGCTGAGCTATATTCGCCTGGGGCAGTCAGCGACGAAGCTTTCTGGCGGTGAGGCACAGCGTATCAAGCTGTCACTGGAGCTGTCCAAACGCAGTACCGGCAAGACCATGTATATTCTGGACGAACCGACAACGGGCCTGCATTTTGCCGATATCGCGCTGCTGTTGAATGTGATCAATCAGCTCGTGGATTCCGGTAATACGGTGGTGGTGATTGAACATAATCTGGACGTGATCAAAACCGCCGACTGGATTGTGGACATGGGTCCTGAGGGCGGCCAGGGTGGCGGACAGATTGTGGCAACCGGCACGCCCGCCGATATTGCGGCCAACCCGAAAAGCCATACGGGTCGCTATCTGAAGCCGCTGCTGGCGCGCGAGGAAGGTCAGAAGGCTGTCAGCGAGTGAGCTGGGTCGGGTCCGAGCATTGAGCGGCCTGATTCCTGGCCGCTTTGTTTCACTCTGACTGATTCTTTTCCACAAATTTGCGCAGCTCCTTGCGGATGATTTTACCTGTGGTGGTCATGGGCAATTCATTGACAAAGTAGATGCGCCGCGGGTATTCGTGGGCGGCGACCCGCGTTTTAACGTGTTCCTGAATCTCTTTTTTCAGCGCCTCTGACGGTTCGGCATCTTCATTCAAAATCACAAATGCGGTTACGGCCTCGGTACGTTCATCATCGGGCAGGCCCACCACGGCAACCATGCTGACGCAGGGATGGCCGAGGATGCAGTCTTCGATTGGACCCGGTCCGATTCGATAGCCTGCACTGGTAATCACATCATCGTTACGACCCACGAAGCGGAAGAAGCCGTCTTCATCGCGCACGCCCATGTCGCCGGTTACCAGAAACTCACCCGCAAATTTTTCCTGGGTCGCCTGGGGGTTGTTCCAGTAACCCAGGAACATGACGGGATCGGGTTTTCTGACGCCAATATTGCCTTCTGTACCATCGGGCAAAATCTGCCCTTTGTCATCAACAATCTGTACATCATGGCCTGGCGCTGCTTTGCCCATGCTGCCAATTTTGGGTTCGAAAAGATCTGCGCACGAAGACACCAGCATATTGCATTCGGTCTGGCCGTAGAATTCGTTGATGGTGATGTCCAGATTGCGGCGCCCCCAGTCGATCAGTTCGAGGCCCAGACTCTCACCACCGCTGGCAATGGAGCACAGCGCCAGTGGCCAGCGATCACGCGGGTTTTCCAGTCGTCGCAGCATTTTGAGCGCCGTTGGCGGCAGGAAGGTATGCGTGACCTGATGCCGGGACATCAAATCAAAAGCGGCTTCTGCAGTGAATTTTGAGAAGCGGCAGGCCAGCACCGGAATACCATGGTGCAGGGACGGCATCAGCACATCCAGCAGGCCGCCGATCCACGCCCAGTCTGCCGGCGTCCACATCAGCCGCGCATTCTCCGGAAAGAAATTATGGGATATTTCCACGCCGGGCAGATGTCCCAGCAGGACGCGATGGGCGTGCAGGGCCCCTTTGGGCTTACCTGTAGTTCCCGAGGTATAGATGATAACTGCCGGATCATCGGCCAGGGTTTTCACAGGCTCGAACTGTACAGACTGTGCCTGCAGCGAGGGCCAGAAGGCGAGCGTTGTGCGGTTGTTTTCTGTGGATTTGGCGTCAGATGTCTCGGCGCCAGTCGCAGCGGCCGCATCGCTATTGCGCTTGTGATCTGTGTTCCCGGTTGCGTCAATATCCACCACCACTTTGAGTTCCGGCAGCGGTTCTGTGATAGTGGACAGTTTAGTCACGCCTTCTGTATTGGTCACAAGTGCCTTTGCGCCTGAATTTGAGAGGCGATAGGCCAGCGCATCGGATCCGAAAAGCGAAAACAGGGGGATGGCAATTAAACCCATTTTGTAGCAGGCAATATGGGCAATGGCGGTTTCCACGCCCTGCGCCAGCAGAATGCCCACACGGTCACCCTGCACAACGCCGGCCTGCTGCAGCACGTGTGCAAACTGATTGGAGTAGGTTTTCAGGTCATCGAAGCTGTATTGACGAATGTCTGTGGGCGATTTTTCCTGAATAATGGCAATACGGCCCGAGCCGTCAGCCCATTTATCACAGACGTCAACGCCGATATTGTAGTACTGCGGAATGTCCCAGTGGGTAGCCGATACGGTGTCGGCATAGGTAGCATGGCGTGTTAGCAAGACAGGTCTCCTTTTTCTAATTATTGTATCCCGGTTCCCTGTCAGGGCGATGGGTAATTAGTGGAGTTGGATTTCTCCATCCCGCTGTTATTGTTTTCCTGAGACGCAATCCTGTTTCTTTTCATTTGCTGGCGATACTCCAGCGGGGTCATGCCCTGAACA
>JBEBTQ010000379.1:0-3691 GCA_040393685.1 Advenella kashmirensis
TTGCTGATGCGCCCAGGCCAGCAAGTGAGCCAGATGCTCTGCTGCCGGTCCGACCATTTCAGCGCCCAGCAAACGTCCGCGACCGTGTTCTGCGTAAATACGCAGATGGCCCTGGTTGGTGCCCATGACACGACTGCGGCCCTGATTGTTGAACGACACTTCCCCAATCGCGTAGCATCCGCAATTATCAAACTGGCTGGCCACTTCCCGGTAGCGCAGGCCAATGCTGGCGATTTGCGGATCACTGAAGACCACGCCGATTTGTGAGCGGCGCAGGCCTTCGGTCACATCAGGAAACGCACCCGCATTCCTGCCGGCGATCAGTCCCTGATCGGCCGCTTCGTGCAACAGTGGCAATTGATTGGATGCATCGCCGGCGATGAAAATATGCGCCACACTGGTTTGCATGGTGTACGGGTCAGCTTTGGGTACACCGCGTGCGTCCAGATCAATACTCAGATTTTCCAGCCCCAGGTTATCGACATTGGGTTTGCGACCCGTGGCAGCCAGCAGGTAATCGACTGTCACTGAACCGCTGACACCGTTTTCGGTGTAGTCCACTTTCACGCCCTTGCCGCTGGGCAACAGGCTGACCTGAGTGTCGGCATCCAGATGCAGATCCATTTCCTTGCCAAAAATCTCCAGTGCTTTTTCCTGCACAACCGGATCGCTAATGCCACCCAGCAGATTGTCTTTACCGAATACGTGTACGGTTACGCCCAGCCGATGCAGGGCCTGGCCGATTTCCAGGCCAATCACGCCCGCGCCGAAGACGGCCACACTGGCAGGCAGGGTTTCCCAGGCAAAGACATCGTCATTGACAATCAGCCGTTCGCCCAGTGACTGCCAGGCAGGCACGATAAAAGGACGTGATCCGGTGGCAATCACAATACGCTGTGCCGTGATTTCGGTATGATCGTCCACGACGACTACATGTTCATTTTTGAAACGTGCACGGCCAAGAATGCGCTGACTGGCGGGAAAAGACTCTACGTCTTCCAGCACAAAGCCAACGAAGCGATCACGTTCGGCGCGTACGCGTGCCATCACCTCGCGGCCATCTATGCGCAGGGCGCCATCGGGATGCACGCCGAACTGGTCGGCTGTGCGCACATGATGGGCGGCCTCGGCGGCGGCGATAAGCAGTTTTGACGGCATGCAGCCGACGCGTGCGCAGGTGGTGCCAAATTTGTGGTCTTCTACCAGGTATACATTGTCTGTGGATTTGCGGGCGGCGCGAAATGCGCTCATGCCAGCGGTGCCACCGCCCAGAATAAGGACATCGGCGTTGATTGATTTCATATTCGATCCCTGATATTTGGTGTTGTTGACGCAAGCGGTTCTGATTCTACCGGCTTGCGGGCGAAAAAAAAGCAGCGGCAGCACTGACAGTGTGCCCGCTGCCGATATATCGGCGTTGTGATTGCGTTATTGAAGTTGCAATAACATGCCTGAAGGGCAATGCAGTTGCCGTCTGCCGCAATGGCATCGGCTGACCCAGGCAGATCGCCAGGTTTCAGGTGAAATACCCGGCCTTGCGACCTGCTGTTGCCGCTGCAACAACCGCCTTATTTACCAGCGAAACGGGCTGCCAGCTCGTCGCTGCCGCCGATATATTCACCACCAATGAAAATCTGTGGTGTGCTGGTTTTACCGGTGATGGCGCGAATGGCCACTGTGCTGGCGTCCTTGCCCAGAACCACTTCTTCATAGGGCAGGTCTTTTTCTTTCAACAGTGCTTTGGCTTTGGCGCAATAGCCGCAACCAGGTTTGGTGAACATCACAATTGAAGGTTTGTCCTGGTAGTCTTTATCGATATAGTGAATCATCGTATCGGCATCAGACACTTCAAACGGATCGCCTTCTTTTTCAGGTTCGATGAACATTTTTTCAATAACACCGTCTTTAACCAGCATTGAATAGCGCCATGAGCGTTTGCCAAAGCCCAGGTCAGCTTTGTCGACCAGCATACCCATGCCTTCTGTGAATTCGCAGTTGCCATCGGGGATCACTGTGATATTGTCAGCTTCCTGCTGTGATTTCCATTCGTTCATGACGAAGGTGTCGTTCACAGATACGCAAACGATATCGTCGACACCGCGTTCCTTGAACGCTTTGGCCAGTTCGTTATAGCGTGGCAGGTGAGTCGATGAGCATGTTGGCGTAAAGGCGCCAGGCAGTGAAAAGACCACAACGGTTTTACCTTTGAAAAGGTCGTCGGTAGACACTTTTTCCCAGGCATCGCCAGAACGAACGGGGAATGTAACGGATGGGACGCGTTGGCCTTCTTTATTCTGCAACATATTGGATTCCTTTATAGAGTGAAACAAAAACGAGATGAAAGCAGGCTGATGGCTGCTAAACCTTGATAACACAGCGATGTTTCATCAGATGTATCCATTGTACGTAATGGGTCGTGATTAGTAAAATTTATTATATTTATATTGTTGATAGTTAAAAACAAAATACACCCGTCAATGGCACGGAAAGCAGCAACAGCCTTGCCTGCCGGCAGGAATGACATGCCTGTAGTGCGGGTGGTACATGAGGGTGCTACATGAGGGTGGCACACGACATTGCGTGAGAAGAATGGTCGCGGCGCGCTGGAAATGCGGGCTTCGTGCGATTTAAGAATTCGTGAGATTTAAAAGAACTTGGCAGATTTTAGTGATAATTATAGCGGAATCAATCAAACAATGAAAGTATGTAGCTGAGCAGGAAGGGGGCGACAACACTGAGTACCACGCCGGAAAAAATGGCGGTCACCAGAAAGTGTGCACCGGTGGTTTTGCGCACAATGGGCAGTGTGGTGTCCATGGCGGTAGCAGCCGCAGCGCCGATGCCTGCCATAGGATAACGGGCGCCGGCAAAAAACAGTACGACAATAGACAGCAACTCGCGAAACAGATCGGTGAGCAGGGCGGTTGCACCGTAAAATTCGCCCAGTCTGGCGGTTACCAGTACCCCGGATAGTGAAAACCAGCCAAATCCGCTGCTCAGCAGCAGGCCGTGCCGGATATCGGTGTTGGTAGCCCAGGCGATCAGAGCGCCGGCCAGCAGGGAAACAATGATGACCACCACTGGTAGCGTGAACATGGCAGGGCGGATGGCATTGCGCTGCAAAGGCGTATGCGCCAGGTCGGCGCCGATCAGAAAAAGCAGCACATACAGAAAAAACTCAGAGCTGGGCACCGGGAGCGCGACGTCCAGATGGGTTGTGAGTGCTGCCAGCCCCAGGCCAGCCAGTAAAAATGCCAGAGCAATACCGCATTCGCGGATGACGTGCATGATACCCAGGTCATGCCCGGTCGCTTGCGTATGGGCGCCAGGGCGAAACAGCACGAGCAGCACCAGAGAGCACGTTAATGTAATGCCCACCGAATACAGTAGCGCGGTTTTCAGAATCAGCAGCACCTGGTGCATGACAGACAATTGCAGCCCGAAGCGATAGCCAATGGCAAACAGCATGATCCAGACGAACGGGGTGATGGCGCGCGATAGCGCTGACACGATACGGGGCGAAAGCAGAAAGCCAACGATGTAGCCGGCCAGCAGCCAGGCAGCGATGGGAAACAGCGAAAGCAACAAAGAGGTCATGGCAACTGCAACAAGAAACGGGGCGCGGGGGGCGCCCGGGGCCCCGGCGGGGGGGGGGGTGCGCGGGGGTGACGAGGATAGGGGGGGGGTGTGG
>JBEBTQ010000380.1:0-3689 GCA_040393685.1 Advenella kashmirensis
AACAACGGCGTACAGATCATCTCCTACCAGGATCAGAATCAGACCTTTGCGGACCTGAATGCAGGTCGTCTGGATGCCGCCATTATTGAAAAACCCAATGGTCAAAGCGGTTTCCTGAGCAAACCGGAAGGCAGCAACTTCGCCTTTGTGGGTGACCCCATTGCTGACGACGAGGCCCTGACCGGTGAAATCGCCATTGGTATGCGCCGTTCCGATAGCAAACTCAAAGACGCCATCAACAAGGCACTTGCAGAAATGCAGCAGGATGGCACTATTGCGCGCATTTCCCAGAAATATTTCAAACCGGGTGAAGTTGACCTGAAAAACGTGAAGCAATAAGCATGTTTTTGCATGGATATGGTGCCCAGATCCTGGTCGGGACCTGGGAAACCATCAAGCTTGCCCTGCTCTCGCTGCTGGTGGCCTTTGTGCTGGGTCTGCTGGGCGCCAGCGCCAAACTGTCCGGCAACCGCCTGCTGCGAGGGCTTGCACAAATCTACACCACGCTGATACGCGGGGTGCCGGACCTCGTGCTCATGCTGCTGATCTTCTTCAGCATACAAATGGGACTGAACGAACTGACCGATATGCTCGGTATGGAGGTGATTGAAATCGATCCCTTCTATGCCGGAGTCCTTACTATCGGCTTTATCTACGGGGCGTACTTTGCCGAAACCTTTCGCGGTGCCTTCCTTTCTGTTCCGCGCGGACAGCTGGAAGCGGCGCGGGCCTATGGCATGCGGCGCGGTCAGGTATTTCGGCGAATCCTGTTTCCGCAGATGATGCGCTTTGCGCTGCCTGGAATCGGCAACAATTGGCAGGTCGTGCTTAAGGCAACGGCGCTGGTCTCCATTATCGGCCTGACCGATCTGGTTCAGGTGACGCAGGGCGCCGGGCGCGCCACCTCATCCATGTTTGTATTCATCTGCGTAGCCGGTTTTATTTATCTGGTGCTCACCAGCGTCTCCAATGTCGTGCTGTGGCTTCTTGAGCGCAAGTATTCTGTCGGAGTCAGGGAGGCCCAGTTATGATTGAGGCGCTGGACAATTTTCTGACCATACTGAACGACTACTGGCAGCCCCTGCTTTTCTGGGACGGCACGGCCTATTCGGGACTGGCAGTTACGTTATGGGTACTGGTTCTTTCGCTATTGCTGGGCCTGGCGCTGGCGATTCCCATGTCTGTCGGTCGGGTTTCCAGGAATCCGTGGATTGCCTGGCCAATCTGGGCGTTCAGTTATATCTTCCGCGGCACGCCGCTGTACGTGCAGATTCTGCTGATCTACAGTGGCGTCATTGGCCTGCAGGTTGTGCGCGATACGCCAGTACTGCAAACGTTTTTCATGAGTGGCTACAACTGCCTGGTACTGGCTCTCATGCTCAATACGCTGGCCTACACAACTGAAATATTTGCCGGTTACATCAAAAATACTGCGCATGGCGAACTGGATGCGGCGCGCGCTTTTGGCATGTCCCGGTATAAAATGTATACCCGTATCATTCTGCCATCGGCACTGCGGCGTGCCTTGCCGGCATACAGCAACGAAGTCATTCTGATGCTGCATGCCACTTCGCTGGCGTTTACGGCAACTGTTCCCGACATCCTGAAGGTAGCCAGGGACGCCAACGCCGCTACCTATCTGACGTTTGCCTCCTACGGCACGGCAGCCATTTTGTATATGTGTGTCTCGTTTATTCTCGTGGCACTGTTCCGCAGGCTGGAAAAGAGAACGCTTGGCTTTCTGGGCCATAGCCAACACTAGGATCGTTATGTATAAACTCGATGTTCAGAACATTCACAAGTCATACGGACAGAACGAAGTATTGAAGGGCGTGTCACTGCAGGCAAAGGCCGGCGATGTGATTGCCATGATCGGTTCCAGCGGATCCGGAAAAAGCACCTTCCTGCGCTGCATCAACTTTCTGGAGCAGCCCAACAGTGGTACTGTTTCGCTTAACGGCGAAACCCTTACCGTGGGTCAGGATGCCCGCAGCCGTCTGCGCGTGTCTGACGAAAAGCGGCTGCAGATGTTTCGTACCAAGCTGGCCATGGTATTTCAGCACTTCAATCTGTGGGCGCACATGACCGCGCTGGAAAATATCATTGAAGCTCCCATCCATGTACTGGGTGTGCCCAAGGCTGAAGCCATTGAACGCGCGCGTCAGTATCTGAACAAGGTCGGCCTGCCTCCCGCCGTAGAAAAACAGTACCCCTCTCAAATGTCCGGCGGACAACAGCAGCGCGTGGCCATTGCGCGTGCCCTGGCCATGGAACCGGAAGTCATGCTGTTTGACGAGCCCACCTCCGCGCTGGACCCCGAACTGGTGGGCGACGTTTTGCGTGTCATGCAAAAACTGGCCGAAGAGGGCCGTACCATGATTGTGGTGACGCATGAAATGGGCTTTGCCCGCAATCTGGCCAGTCATGTGATGTTCCTGCATCAGGGTACGGTTGAAGAGGAAGGGACCCCCGATGAAGTCTTTGGTAATACGCGCAGTCCGCGTCTGCAGCAGTTCCTGTCCGGGAACCTGAAGTAATGCACACGACCGATGGATCGCCGAATGACGATCTGACGGTGATGCTGCCTGGTTGCAGGCTATCGGCTATTTCTGCCTCTTTCGAGGTCTCATTCAAACGAAACCGGAGAAAGTGTTGAGCGTACTTACCATCATTGCGCTATTGTGCCTGGGTGCCTTTGGCGGGTTCATGGCCGGCCTTCTTGGTGTCGGAGGCGGCATGGTGCTTGTGCCTTTCCTGACGCTGATTTTTGGCGCTTCCCTCATGTCACCCGATCTGGCCGTTCACTCGGCCATCGCGACCAGCATGGGCATGATTCTCTTCACCTCGCTTTCCAGCATGCGCGCTCACCACAGGCAAGGCGCCGTGCTCTGGTCTGTGGTCTTTACGCTGGCTCCCGGCATTATCCTGGGTGGTCTGCTTTCCGGTGGGGCCATATTTTCCTACCTGCATGGTGCCGCGCTTTCGCTTTTCTTCGCGCTGTTTGTGGGCTATTCCGGCTTCAAAATGCTGCGCAATAAAAAGCCCAAGCCGACACGGCAACTGCCGGGTATGCTCGGGCGTACAGCGGCAGGAACCGGCATCGGTTTTATTTCCGGCCTGGTTGGCGCCGGCGGTGGTTTTCTGTCAGTCCCCTTCATGGTCTGGTGCAACGTGCCGCTGCGCAATGCGGTGGCCACTTCTGCCGCTCTGGGTTTTCCGATAGCACTGTCCAACAGTGTCGGTTATATCCTGTCCGGTATTCGCGAAGTCGGTATCGGAAATGGCATGCTGGGTTATGTTTACTGGCACGCTCTGGTACTGCTGGTCATCATGAGCGTATTGATGGCACCGGTAGGGGCTCGCCAGGCCCATACGTTGCCCGTCGATAAATTGCGCAAGGTCTTTGCCGGCCTGCTGTTTGCTCTGGCAGCCTACATGCTGTTCAAGGCGTTGCAGCAATTTGGCCTGCTGGGCTGAGCGGGATGCCAGCGCGATAAGCGGCGGGTTGGTGGATGGGCAGATCGGCCTATCGAGCCTGAAGCCGGAAACTGAGGTCGCGTGAGCGCGCTGTGGTGATTACGCCGGGCGCGGACGAGGCGGACGAAAGACCGTCAGATCGTCATAAAAAGCAGAATCTTCACTGGCCGGATCCCAGCCGGGAATGCCCATAACCGGCAAAGGTTGTTGCG
>JBEBTQ010000381.1:0-3654 GCA_040393685.1 Advenella kashmirensis
CGCCGATCAGGCCAAAGGCGTTGGGAACACCGGGCTTGGCAGAAAAGTCATCCATTTCGTTGTTCAGCAGAATACCGGTATTGCCAGCAATGATACCGCTACCGAAATTCAGGTTAAGCGTGTACGTAACGGCAACCGCATTGCCATCTTTATCGACAACTGAATAATGAGTTGTCTGGTCACTTTCATACTTCTGCGGACCACCGGGTTTGATGTCTTTGGACGGGGTCACTTTGTCTTCACCAACCAGCTTGGCCAGATCATCGGCATAAGATTTGGCAATCAGGCCTTTTTGCGGGACTTTGACAAAGTCGGTGTCGCCCAGATACTCGGAGCGGTCAGCATAGGCACGCTTTTCTGTTTCGGCAACCAGACGAATAGTTTTGGCGCTGTTGGGGCCGGATTCATTCAGCGGGAAATGCTCCAGCACATTCAGCATCTGGATAATATGGATACCGCCGGAGCTCGGTGGTGGCATAGACACGATCTGATAGCCGCGATAATCGCCCGTCACCGGCTCACGCTCAACCACTTTGTAGTTGGCCAGGTCCTCTTTGTAAATCCGGCCTTCGTGTTTGCTCATTTCCTGACCGATCTGATCGGCAATGGCACCTTTATAAAAGGCATCGCTGCCCTGCTCTGCAATCATTTTCATGGAAGCGGCCAGGTCTTTCATGACCAGGGGCTCACCGGCTTTGAGTGGTTCGCCATCCTTGAAGAAGACTGCCTTGGTGGTATCCCATTTGCCCAGATTGTCTTTCTCAACGGCCAGTGTTTCGGCCAGCGTCGGACTGACAGGGTATCCTTTCTCGGCCAGTTCGATGGCCGGCTGAATGACATCAGCCAGCTTCATGGTACCCCATTTTTTCAGGGCATGTTCCATACCCTTCACGGTGCCCGGTACGCCAACCGCAAAATGGGTGTACAGGGATTTATTATTGATGACCTGACCCTTGTCGTCCAGATACATGTTGCGCCCTGCCTTGGCCGGGGCCATTTCCCTGAAGTCCAGGGCGATGGTTTTACCGGACTTGGCGTCATGAACCATCATGAAACCGCCGCCACCCAGGTTACCGGCGTTAGGGAGCGCCACGGCCAGCGCAAAGCCAACGGCAACAGCCGCGTCTACGGCATTACCGCCTTTTTTGAGTATTTCCAGACCAATATCCGAAGCCAGTCGCTGTTCAGAGGCCACCATCCCGTTCTTCGCGCTGACCGGATGGAAGATATCCATGTCAAAGTCGTATTTGATGGTGGGTGGCGCAGGCAGATTGACCGTTCGGGCAGCATTGGCCTGATCCTGGGCTGATACCGGCCCCACAGCGAGCGCCATGGCGACACTGACGCAAACGACCGACCAGGAAAGTCGGCCCAGTTTTTTATTGAACAGCATGAAAGTGCTCCTCGAATAGAGAGTATCTTATAGACCGCAGCCCGGTAGATCTCCACTTTTCCCGGGCAACGTGATAAATGGCTGACCACGATTGTAAATTCAACCGCCGTAAATTGATAGGGGAGCAGGGGCTGTTTAACGGCTTCTTACAAAGCGACTGCAAATCGCACTCAAAAGGCGTTCATCTGCGTAAAGGTTGAGCACTAAGCCGCAATACTGCGGATCTTTGCGTACCAGGCAGCATGGGACGCAATTGGGGTACCACCCGTGAAATCACTGCTGATTACCAGTCAAATCCCTTTTTGGCATGTTCCAGCTGGCGCCGGTCGCGTTTGGTGGGACGTCCCTGGGCAATACTCAGGGCTGGTTCGCTGGCAAGCCGACGCTGTTCCTGCGCAGCCTCCCGGGCAAGGCGGCTGGCTTCGGTTTCCTCATAAAGCGTGCGCGCGACGGGCGCGGGCCCCCGGACGGCAGACAAGGCCCGGACTTCGACCACCGTCGTCGTCTGGTCACGCCGAATACTCACCAGATCACCCACATTGACCTCACGCGCCGGTTTGGCCGGTTGATCGTTCACCAGTACACGTCCTTTGCCGATTTCGGTGGCTGCCAGCGAGCGGGTCTTGTAAAAGCGTGCGGCCCAGAGCCATTTATCGATGCGCAGTTTTTCCATGGATGATTGACAGATAAGCAAAATGAATATCAAAGGATGGCCGTTTCGCGGCGGCCAGCGCTTCATTGTAGACCTATTTACACCGGTGGACGAGGCACTGCCAGGGTGGCCGGCGTTGGTTGAACGAGATGCGCTCCGGCTCGCCAGGGGTGCACGGCGTCAGCTTTTCGGCATGCGGTAACAGACATATGCTGCCCCAAGGATCGCGAATATCTCATGTATCCCTGACAGGCGCACAAGCAATCAGCAGTTCAGCGATTGCGTGTAAACTCTTGCCCCATCACCTTTCTCTTTTGATTTCACTGTTCATCATGAAATATTTTCTTCAGATCCTGCTGGCTGCCGCCACACTGCTGAGCGTCGGCGCCCCCGCCACGGCCCGTGCCGATGACATCGGTTGCGTCAGCACTACCTGGCGCATCGTCAACAACGATAAGGTCTGCGTGCAATCGTTCCGCGACCCGCAAATCCAGGGCGTCACCTGCCACCTTTCCTACGCAAAGACCGGTGGTGTCTCGGGTGCGCTTGGCCTGGCCGAGAACCCCTCGCGATTTGCCCTTTCCTGCCGTCAGGTTGGGCCGCTAAAGGCAGCCCAGCCTATTCGCAAAGTGCAGGAAGACGTCTTTACACGAAGAATGAGTTTTCTGTTCAAGGGACTGAATGTCTCGCGTCTGGTAGATACCGAAAATAATTCACTGATCTATCTGGTTGTCAGCGAAAAACTCATCGATGGCTCACCGTATAACAGTATTTCCGTGGTGCCGCTAATGCCATGGGGTGACACCGAGCCTTCGGTCCAGGTCAAATGAGCATCGATCGCCATTGTTATGATTCAGGACGCGCTGAACGCCATTGATCCTGCCCGTTTGTGGTGGCAGCCCTTGCGTGGCTGGCTGCCTGGCGGCGAGCGGTGGGAAAAGGTCATTGCTGCGGAATCTGACAATCCGGCAGCGTTGATATCAAAGAACGAACAGGCGGGTATGCCAGTTGCAGATATACTCAATCGACTTGCACCGCCCGGGTTTCATTTGCAATTTGTCCATCAATCTGCGCTGCCGCCCGGCGTGGCCTATGAACAGTTCATTTTTGATACTGGTCAGTGCCCCACCCGCGACAATCTGCATGATTTTTTCAACGGCCTTTGCTGGTTTCGTTTCCCTCAAGTCAAATCGCTGTTCAACCGGATTCAGGCAAGGCAAATCCGCCGTCAGGGTGTCGGTCAGCATCGCGGAATCATCAGGGATACCATCACGCTTCTGGATGAGGGCGGGATGTTTCTGTTGGCGCCACCATCGTTATGGGAGGCGATTCGGGAGCGCGACTGGAAGCGGGCGTTTGTGCAGGAGCGTGACTTGTGGCGGCAAACCCGGACTGCCATTGTGGGTCATGCGCTTCTGGAAAAATGCGTCACGCCTTATCGCGCCATTACCGCCAATGTGATTGCCATTCCCGCAGGAACGCCTGTCGAAGACATCGATGATGTCATGGCACGGGAACTCGAGCATCTGCTGGACGACAGTCTGCAGGCCAAACCGCAACAACCTTTGCCGGTTATGGGCATTCCCGGCTGGGATCCGGCCAGTGAAGA
>JBEBTQ010000382.1:0-3632 GCA_040393685.1 Advenella kashmirensis
GCCCAACGCTTGCCTGCCTGGAAATACTCGCACTGGGCGTGGTTGGCAGTAATCCCCAACGCTCTTTAAGCTCGATGGAACGGCTGATCGGGCTGCGAAGGTCAATCCGCGCCCGTAAATAAAAATACGACAGACCTGTCAGTTTTAAAGCACCATCTCTGCCGGAACGCAGCTTTGTGCTTCGCCGCGATCAGATGCCTGCATACGAACCCAATCCAATTCAATGACGTTTGTAATTGCGTTACTGTCGTTGTCATCGTAGTGGCCATCCACTGCAGCGAGCACATGAGGCACATTCAAATTCGGCACAACACGCGAGCCCGCACAGGGCGGAACAAACGCCAGTGATTTCTGCGTCTGCAACATCATCACGACCGGGACGCCAAGGGCGGCGGCCATATGCATCGGCCCCGAATCGGGCGTTACCATCACGCGCGCCTGAGCCAGCATGGCCGCAAAGAGTCGCAACCGCTGCGGTGGGCAAAGCGAACCCAGCGGCATTGTCTCCAGCGCCTGTTGCAAACGCGGAATCATCGCCTTTTCTTCCGGTCCGACAAAAACAACAAAACGTTTTCCCGTCCGATTCAGGTCGCTGATCAACGCCAGCCAAAAAGAGACAGGGCAGACTTTATCTGCATGCCCGCCCACAAAAACCGCAACGAACGTATCGAGCCTGCCAGCCGCATCAACCTGCAGGCCCAGCGCCTGGAATTGATCAAGTGCAGCTGCCCTCTCCTGGTCGGATATCGCCAGATGCGTATCGGACGAACAGGTATTATCGAGCGCGCGAGAGAAGGCAGGACCGACATCATAAGCGTGAACAATGGGATCCTTGACCGTAATGTCATACCACGCCGCAGAACCCTTAGGCTTGCCCATGATATAGCGTGCGCCAACCAGTGAGGCCACAACCAGGCCACTCAAGGAACTGGGCGCCAATTGCACCGCCAGATCGTAGCGTCGCGCACGCAGCTCGCGCACGATCGGCACGGCCCGCCAGGGCTGCCGCATCACAGATCTGGATATCGCTGTGATGTGCCCGATAGGCAAATTCGCGAACAAAGAAGCAGTCTTGTCCGTGACGAGAAAATCGATTGTGGCACCGGGAAAGCGCGCCTGCAGTGGCGCGATTATGGCCGTGCTAAGGATCGCATTACCAATGCGATAGTTCGGGCGAATAACAATAATCTTGGAAACATCCTGCAGCGCGGCAGCCGATATTTCCTGCCGACGACCCGACGCGGCACCCAGTGCGGCGAAAACGGCCTTTCTGCCGGATCTTTCCAGTTGCTTGGCGGCTCTTTTTAACGTGGGTTTAATTCCCGCCAACATGGCTTTTCCATCAAACCATCCCTGGGCGGTTACGGCAGAGTCCCGTTGCTTGTCGACCATAGATCATCCTTCACTTCACAGGCGAATCGGGCGGATTTCACCCTTAGTGGTACATGAATTACAGTGACGATATCGGTAATTGCCCGAAACGCCCTTTGCATCTTGCGCTGGCCACAATATACGCGTGATTTATTGCATTTTTAAGAAGGTAATATTTCTGATCGTTGTTGCTGCACGCTCCTTACCCGGGAACCTCCGCTGCGTCACGCTGCACAGTTTCGCCGGGTACGGCCTTAAACCATGACATTTGACATACATGCTATAAAATGGCCGCTACGCCTTCTTTGGAGCGGTAACCATGTCCATTCAAACCGTTAGCCGATGTGCCGTTGTATTGTGTCTTGCCGTTTTTATAGCCGGTTGCGGCAGCAGCCCCGATAAATCCGGTGTTGCAGCAGAACGCAGCAGCGATTGCAAATGGTACCGCAGCAGCTGTGCATATGAAGGCCCATACGACAAAGGAGAGCGTGACTTTGCACGAAGTGAGGCCAAACGCCTGAACCTGGCCCAGACAGTCCGGCTAACGCGCAGTACCTGGCAGTGAAAACAGCGTAGCTTCTCCTTTACCCCTACCCTGTCCGTAACAAATTAAAATTAGCCAGACTGTCCCGGTAGTGCTCTCTGGCAACGGCCTCACATTTCTTTTCGAATTGGAACTGCGCCCCACCATGAACCTTAGCTTGCGCCAAATGAAGGCCTTTGCCGCGCTGGCAACGCTACGCAATTTCACACGTGCTGCCGAGCATTGCAATATCACTCAGTCTGCATTCAGTGCGCTGATTGTCAATCTGGAAAGTGGACTAAACGCCAGGCTATTTTCCAGAAATACACGCAATGTCGAGCTTACCGCCGAAGGGGAGGTGTTTCTCAATATCGTCAATCACCTGATTCCCGAAACCGAACATGCACTATCGGAAATGCAGGATCATGTATCCAAACGCAAAGGCCGGGTAGCCATTGCCGCTCTGCCTACTATATTTTCTTCACTGCTGCCGGACATCATCGCCACTTTTATCAATGAGTATCCGGGTATCGCACTCATCGTCGAAGATGTGCCGAACACGACCTGCGTTGAGTTTGTACGCAACCGCAAGGTTGATTTCGCATTATGTGCGTCCGCAGAACCAGGCACAGATCTGGTCATGGAAAAACTGGCATCAGACACTTTCTTTTTTGTTTGCCAGCCCACTCATCCGCTCGCAGACCACAAGCAGCTATCCATCGCCGATATTCTTCCCTATTCAATTATTGTTTTTGAAAAGGCCAGCAGTATACGCCAGCACCTGGATGCCTCGGTGTATCCCAAACAGTGGATAAAGGTTCTTCAGGTCAACAACCTCTCCACCGCTGCCGGCCTCGTAGCTGCAGGTATTGGCCCGACAATTGTCCCTGTGCTGGGGCTGGGCCAATTCGATCTGACATGCCTGCTGGCCATTCCAGTCATGCTACCCATTAATGAGCGCGATATTTGTCTGTTGCGTCGGAAAGATGCAACTGAATCGGTCGCAGCGCAGGAATTCATTCATCTGTTGCGCAACAGGCTGGCACAGCAAGTTGCACTGCTTGCTTCGCGACAACCGACACTGAAATAAAAATAAAACGGCTGCTTATCGCAGCATGCACTCTGTCCTTTTGGGACGGCCAGAACACGTCTTTTAATTAATCTGTTTTATCGATTAATTTACAAAAATAATCCATATATCAGCTAGCTCAGCCGCGGTAGACTGCGTAAAACAATCAAAAAATAACCAGCGTTCCACCACAAAGGAGATTTATCCATGAGACATGTTACGAGACTGATCCAGGCAATGCTGTTTACTGCTCTATCGGCAGGTACAGCCAATGTATTGGCAAACGATTACCCCACACAACCGGTCCGGATT
The DNA here is from genome assembly GCA_040393685.1 of Advenella kashmirensis. GTDB lineage: Bacteria > Pseudomonadota > Gammaproteobacteria > Burkholderiales > Burkholderiaceae_B > Advenella > Advenella kashmirensis_C. The sequence goes on from JBEBTQ010000382.1 coordinate 3,276, forward strand.
ACCGTAGGCATGGCCCCAGGCGGATCCAATGACACGATTGCCCGGCTGATCGCTGCCGAGCTATCGGACAAAATGGGTAAGACATTCGTCGTTGAAAACAAACCGGGTGCCAATAGCACTATTGCAACCAATGAATTGAAGCGGGCCAAACCGGATGGCTACAACTTGATGCTGGTGATTTCATCACATGTAACCAACACCATGTTGTACAAGAATCTGAATTACAAACTTGCAGATTTCAAGCCGGTTACCGTTATTGCCGACACGCCCTTTGTACTGGTAGCCAACCCCAAATTCAAACCAGATACGCTCAGGCAATTTATTGATCTGGCAAAATCCAGCGAACAAAAAATAGAC
>JBEBTQ010000383.1:0-3622 GCA_040393685.1 Advenella kashmirensis
CAGGCTCATCCAGCAACCATAATTTCGCATCCGCTGCCATGACTCGGGCCAGACTCAGGAATTTCTTCTCTGCATACGAGAGATCCCGCGCAATCACATTGGCTTTGTGACTGAGTCCGGCTTTGTCCAGAATGTCTTTGACACGCTGTGTCTTTGACGACATGGCCGTCCTGCCTCCGGATTGCCAGAGCCAGGATCGGGGCTCCATGACAGAAAGCACGTTTTCGGCCACGGTCATTTTCTCGAACAGGCGCAGATCCTGAAATGTGCGAGCAATACCATCGCGCGCAATTTTCCAGACAGGTCGCTTCACAATTGACTTACCGCGCCACACGATATCGCCTTCATTGGGCACGAGATGACCCGTGATCAGATTGAACAATGTCGTTTTGCCTGCCCCATTGGGTCCGACCAGTGTGGTCACAATACCCGCGCGAAGATCCAGCGATACATTCTGTGTGACTTTCAGCCCGCCAAAATGCTTGTTCAAATCAACGATACTCAGCAGGATTTCATTTTGATCTGTCATGATGCTGCCCGTTTTCCTGTACTGCCAACCAGACCGCCGGGGCGAAAGATCATCAACAGCACCATGACAATTCCATAGGCTATTTGCTGGATTGCGCCAATCTCGGATTGCGGAAGAAACCACATATAGCTGAACAGGCTTGGAAGTATCATCAGTATGACGGCGCCGACAATGGGTCCCCAGATCGTGCCCGTTCCCCCGATAATCACCATTGCCATAAACAGCACAGAGGCATCCAGTCCGAAACTTTCAACGTTAATGAAGCCACTGTAATACGCATATAAGGCACCGGCAATTGCTGTGAGTGATGTGGACACTACAACGGACAACATTTTGATCACCGCAACATTCTTACCCATTGCGCTGGCGGCTGACTCGTTGTCGCGAATCGCCTGCAGGTTTCGTCCAAAGCTGGATCGACATAAAAGGATCACCACGACTGCGACCCCGATCAGCGCGATCAAAGTCAGGATGAGGAAATGGGCAGGATCAATCACTTCAAATCCAAATACGTTTGCTGCGGGTATCCCTATGACACCGCCCAATCCGCCAGTGAACCCTTTCCATTCCGAAAATATCGTCACACCAATAATCTGCAGGCCCAGAGAAGCGGCAACAAAATACTCTCCTCTCACCCTTAATGCGGGCAATGCCAGCAAAAGAGAAATCACTGCACATGCAAGCATTGCAACGGGAATGGCAACGAAAATGGAATTGGTAAAATGCAGCGCGACAAACGCAGACGTATACGCGCCGAGTCCGAAAAAGGCGGCATGCGCCATGGAAAATATGCCCGCGTAACCCATGATGAAGTTCAGGGTCAGCGCGAGTATCGCGTTAATACACGTCAGCGTAGCGAGATTCAATAAGTAGGCAAGCATATTCTGTTCGCTCTTAATGCGCCGTTTGTCTTCCGAAGAAGCCGGAAGGCCTGAATAATATAAAAACAAAGAAAACGATGAACGTCACGGCCTCGCTCCACTGCGGACCGAGATAGATCAGGGATAGGTTTTCAGTGATCCCCAGCAACATCCCTGCAAAAGCCGCTCCCTTCAGACTGCCTACACCGCCAACAATGGTGGCGGCAAGACTGATCAGCATCACGTGGTGGCCTACCGCTGGATTCAAGCCGGAGCTGCACACCGTCAGCACGGCGGCAGGCACAACCGCCGCAGAGCCAACGGCAAACACAATAACTGAGATTTTTCGGGGGTCGATTCCGTACACTTTTATCAAGGTGGGATTCTCTGACAACGCACGCATTGCAATTCCGGTATGAGTGGAGTTCAGGAAGCGCTGTAATCCGAGAAAAAATATCAGCATGCAGATAATTGCAATCGCAGATAACGGAGAAACAAATAGACCGGCAGGCCCCTCTATGCTTTCAGATAACGCGGTTGTTGATGAAATGAAACCGCGCCCGAAAACGATGCCGATCACATTTTGCACAACAATACCTATGCCTAACGACGCCACGAAGACCGTAAAGAACGAGCCATCATGGCGCTGAATAGGTTTGTAGACCCATTTGTATAGTGCAACCCCAAACAGAATGGAGCCGATAGCAGCGACAAGGACTGCAACAATCCAGTGGTATCCGTTCAACGAGAAAACGTAGTAGAACAGGTAGCCTGCGATGGTAAATGTTGCGCCATGTGCAAAATGAAAGATTCTTGTCGCCCCAAAAATCAGGGAAAAGCCGACAGCGATCAAGGCATACAGTGCTCCCGTTTGAACACCATTAATCAGTAACTGAAGGACAAGCATCGACCCGTTTCCCTATTTGGCATCCTGGCCGGTTTTTGAAACGACTTTTCCGCCCTCTCCGTCGATCTCAAGAATTTGCATTGGACTGACTACCGTTCCCTTGTCTGTGAACGTCACGCGACCACCGACAAGATCGAATGATTTTGCGTCTTTGCGCTGCTGCAGCAAATTCTCGCCGGTGATCGGCTTACCCTGCTTGATCAGTTCGCCAGCCAGAATGCCAAAAAGGCGCACCGCGTTATAGTAATTTGCGATATACGCTGAGGGAAGTTTCTTGTATTTTTCGCGGTAACCGTCAACAAAACGTTTTGTAACGGGATCGGATGAATTCCAGTCAATACTCTGGGTTGTGTACAACGAGCCCTTAGCTTCGGGAAGTGCATTTGTTTCAGGAATAGAGAATGCGCTGTAGCTGGCTATTTGTTGCTTGATTCCGTTATCCCTGAATTGCTTGATCATCTGATTTTGCTGGGAACCATAGGATGCAATATAGATGACATCCGGCTTGGCAGCACGAACCCGCGCCGCAACTCCAGAGAACTGTTGCATATTCGCTGGCACAGACAAGGAGTCAAGCAATTCGCCCCCGACTTCCGGCAGGCTTTTTTCCAGTTCCGCCCGAATACCTGCCCCGAGTGGATCATCCACATAGACCAGAATCATTTTCTTCAGGTTCTTTTCTTTGACCAGATACGGCAAAATTGCCTTTACCTCGTCGGTCGCCAGGGGAATGATATTCCAGAAATAAGGGCCGAGATCTGCAAGATCCGGACCTACGCCGCCGCCATTGACAGCAACGGTCTTACTGCGGGTTGCCGCTGTAGAAATGGCTTTTGACACCCCGGTAAAGGCAGACAGCACATACGGCACCTTGGTCACATTGACCAGCTTATTCATGGCCACTACACCTGGCTGTGGTAAGGCCTGGCTGTCTTCATACTGAATGTTCAGTTTGCCATTCAGCAGATTATCTTCGTTGATATGGTCACGCGCCAGGTTCGCTCCCGACCCGAAAATATCTCCGTAACTCGCATTCGGACCACTCAGAGGGAAAAGCGCCCCAATCGTTGTGTCAGCCGCATAAGCAGACGTGGCTAATGTCAGACCAATGATACTTATGCAGAGTCGATGTGCTACCTTCAGCGTACTTGCCATTTCTGTCTCCTGGTTCGATTTATGCTTTTTTTTGGCTTTGGCAGGATCAACATCCTTCTGCTCCAAGCGCACTGCGCACAATAGTCGCACGTTATCTGATCAGCAGACAATAAAGGATTTGCGAAGCACGGCTTCAGTCTGGATTAACTGGGGCTAACCCTAACTGCGGGA
>JBEBTQ010000384.1:0-3621 GCA_040393685.1 Advenella kashmirensis
CGTGCTCGGCACTTTTCTCGTGGTGACTGCAATTACTGGTAGTCCTATTAGTGGGCTGATTGGAATTTTTTCGGCAAGTTTCGTCGCGGCCAAGGAACTATTCAATATTTTTCTTGTGATTACGTTCATGACGGCGTTGCTTAACGCATTGAAGGTGATACAGGCAGATGTCCGGATGGTGGAGCCGTTTCGTCGCGTGATGCGAGGAGGCATAGCCTCTTTTTTGGTCATCGCGATTTCAACCTACACCATTTCACTTTTCTTCTGGCCCACGCCGGCCGTTCCTCTGGTTTCTGCGATCTTACTTCCAGCCGCCATTGCTGCAGGGCTTCCACCGCTGACCGGTGCAATGGTGATTGCCATAACCGGGCAGGGAATGGCGCTCTCGTCCGATTACGTTATTGGTGTCGCGCCGGGAATCAGCGCAAAGGCGGCTGGTGCGGCGGTCAGTGCGCAAGCTGTCGCGGACAAGGCGCTCGTGCTATCTCTGATTACAGGTGTGATTGCTTTGGCAATCACATTTTTCTGTGCGCGCAAGCATTTTCGCAAACCCGACGCAGAACTGCTGGTCGCGTGGCAGGCGCGAGCCAGCGATGGTACCAGTCAAGAGATAGAACACCAGGGCAGTTTCGATAAAGCGGAGATGGCGCGCGCAGTGAATTATGACGCCGTACGCAGTGATGCAGAACATGCCGAGGATAAACGTATCGTAGGTTGGGCCCGGGTGTTCGCAGTACTGACACCGGCAGCTTTCCTGGGGGTAATTCTTCTGCTGGCATTACCCCGCCTGATTCCTGGATTACCTGTCTTGCGGGGAGGTGATGCCGCCGGGCTGGTTGGCGGTGTTGCATTTATTCTGATGATGCTGGCGACATTGGCGACGGTGGGCCCGCGAAAGATGCTTGATGTCTGTCCGGAGCATATGACAGATGGATTTGTCTTTGCTTTCAAGGCAATGGGTTCAGTTCTTCCAATCGCAGGGTTCTTTTTTCTGGGGGCGAATGAGGCCACTTCGCCGATTCTTGGTATCCCGCTGGATAAAGCGCCCAGCCTGTTGTTTGAACTGATCTCAGCCGGCCAGCATTTGATCCCGGACAACCATTTTATGATGGCTTTCGGTGTCCTGCTTGTGGGCATGATTTCTGGAATCGACGGTTCCGGTTTTTCCGGATTGCCGCTGATTGGCATGGACCCTTCCACCTTGGCGGCAGTCGGGCAAATGGGGTCAGTCTGGACCGGTGGCGGCACCCTGATCGCCTGGTCGTCCCTGATCGCAGTGGCGGGATTTGCCCGCGTGCACATACTGGATCTGGTTCGTGCCCTGACCTTACCTGTCCTGATCGCATTGTTTATTTCAACGATCAGCGCCGTATTGTTGTTTAGTTGAGAATTGCGATGAATGCTAAACAATGCAAGAGCTCGCGCTCAATGATTGCAACAGGAAATCCATTGGCTGCCGCCGCTGCAAATACGATGCTTCAGGCCGGAGGCAGCGCGGTTGATGCTGCGATTGCCGCCGATGCTGTACTTGGCGTTGTAGAGCCCATGGCTACCAGTATTGGCGGAGATCTACTGGCTACTTTATGTTTACCAGATGGAGATGTCGTTTGTTATAACGGTACCGGGCGCGCACCCGCCGCTTTGGATCCCTCGGCATTCGACGATTTTCCCGCTCATAGGATCCCGGAACGACATCCATGGTCGGTCACGACGCCAGGTGCGGTAAGGGGCTGGTCGGATTTGCATGCACGATACGGCAAACTGGACTGGCACAGTCTCTTCAAGCCCGCGATTCATTATGCGCGTGATGGTTTTGCCGTGGCCGCTGTGGCTGCCCAGGAATGGGCCATCTTTGATTTTGTATTAAAGCGCGATCCGGTTTGCGCGCAGCTTTTTCGTGCAGGTAACAGTCCGCAAGCCGGTGATCAGTTTGTGAATCCGCAATTGGCCCGGGTCCTGGAAACGATCGCGCAGGATGGCGCTGACGCGTTTTATGGTGGGTGGGTGGCGCAAAGGGCGGCACAAGCGGTTCAGCAAGTCGGTGGTCTGCTGGATGCGGCAGACTTTCAGAAACACACCGGTAATTTCTGTGAGCCAGTCAGGACGCTGTTCAATGGCTTCATGGTGCATCAGTGCCCACCCAATACGCATGGTGTAGCCATCCTTGATGCGTTGCAGCGGATACAGGAAAACAACCTCGATCCGATGGATCCCCTTGCACACGTTGCTATAGTGGAAGCAACGGAACATGCAATGCGTCGGGCCAGTCAGACAGTTGCGGATCCTTCCGGTAACACGGTATGCACAGTGATAGTGGATGAGCAAGGCCTGGCAATCACACTTATGTCCAGCATTTTCAAGCGCTTTGGTAGCGGAATTGCCGTGCCGGATGGTGGATTCGTTCTGCAGAACAGGGGATTCGGGTTCGCAGAGCCCGGACATGTCAATGGTCCGGCACCGAACAAGCGGCCATATCATACCGTTGTGCCAGGCATGAGCACATTGGACGGGCGCTTTCATCTTGGAATGGGCGTTGTCGGCGGACTGATGCAGCCACAAGGGCAAGTGCAGATTTTGACGCGTGTGCTTGACTGGGGGAATGTATTGTCCGATTCCGTTTCAACACCACGCTGGCGACTGGAAGCCGGCAATACTCTTGCCATAGAGGCGGGGATGGATGTCCGTATAGAGCAAGCTTTGCGTCATGCGGGATATCAGCCACCAGCAAAGACAGTCGGTGAACTGGCAGGACGCAGCGATTTTGGCGGCGCCCATGCGGTCATGCGTATGACTGATGGTTCCCTGCTGGGCGTGGCTGACAATAGAAAAGACGGTCAGGCGCTCGGGCACTGAACTGTCTGCGCTCACGATACGCATCGCTCTCAACATCAGGTAGGCTGAAATATCAGTTTTGGTCTCACCTGTCACTTTAAATCCAAGACTTAATATTCATGTGTCGACATTCACGGGTTTTCCCTAGTTTTTCTAAATAGTATATAGTATACAATTTATATCAATGTCGATTTAACCACCGCGCCCTGTCCTTTTCCAGAGCGTACTTATTTAAAGGATCTAGAAATGGCAAACCTTATGACTCGTGACGAATTCCGGACTGCACTGGAAACTGCTATTAAAGGCAAAAGTGCAAATGCCTCTCCCTTCAGCATTGCCTGGGCAACCGGCAAGCTCAGTCGTGAACATATGTCTCGTTGGGCTGAGAATCATTACCACTATGTAGGCCCTTTCGCCGACTATCTTGCATACGTGTACGCTCGTACTCCGGATACATATACAGAAGCCAAAGACTTTCTTCTGGCCAATATGTACGAAGAGGAAATCGGCGGGGACCGTCACACAGATTTGCTTATTCGTTTCGCAGAGGCTTGCGGTACGACACGTGAACGGGTGGTCAACCCTGACAATATGTCCCCCACCACCCGTGCACTGCAATCCTGGTGTTATGCAGTTGCAATGAGAGAGAATCCGATTGTTGCCGTTGCCGGTTTGGTTGTCGGATTGGAGTCACAAGTGCCTTCGATTTACCGTAAGCAGGCCCCCACACTGCGCGACAAATATGGTTTCACTGATGAGGAGGTCGAATTTTTCGATCTGCATATCGTT
>JBEBTQ010000385.1:0-3611 GCA_040393685.1 Advenella kashmirensis
CAGCACGCCTGCTTTGTGCCCAAAGGACAGGTATTCAAACAGGCTTCTATCGGCGCCTGCAATGCGCAATTTGATCTGACCGGGGCGCTCGATAGTGGCGTACAGGCCGGTCGTCAGGCAGCTGCCGCGCTGGGTCTGGACGCGGATCACGACATCGCGTGGCAAACAGAAGCCGTGCCGGCAGGCCGCATTCTTCCCCTGTGGTCAACCGTTACAGGCACAGATGCTGCCCGCGGGCCCAAGCAATTTATTGATTTTCAAAATGACGTCGCGGTGTCCGATATTTACCTGGCCGTGCGCGAAGGCTATCGCAGCGTCGAACATGTCAAACGTTATACGGCCATGGGTTTTGGCACAGATCAGGGCAAACTGGGTAATATCAACGGCATGGCCGTGCTGGCCGATGCGCTGGGCCAGAGCATACCGGAAACGGGTACGACCACGTTTCGTCCCAACTACACCCCCGTCTCTTTCGGCGCCATCGCCGGACGGGAACTGGGCGACGACTTCGATCCTATCCGCAAGAGCTGTCTGCACGAATGGCATGTTGCTCGCGGCGCTGTTTTTGAAGATGTGGGAAACTGGAAACGTGCGCGCTACTATCCTCAGGGCAACGAAACCATGGAGGCAGCGGTTGCACGCGAATGCCTGGCCGTACGCAACAGCGTCGGGCTGCTGGATTACAGCACGCTGGGTAAAATTGATGTACGCGGTCCCGATGCAGTCACATTCCTGAATCGAATCTACACCAACGCCTGGACCAAACTGGAGCCCGGACGCTGTCGCTATGGCCTGATGCTCGATGAAAATGGCATGATTCTGGATGACGGCGTTAATCTGCGACTGGCAGACCAGCATTTCCTGATTTCAGCCACCACCAGTGGCGCCGCCAAAGTGATGAGCTGGATGGAACGATGGCTGCAGACCGAATGGCCTTATCTGCAGGTGTATCTCACCTCGCTTACCGACCAGTACGCCACCGCTACCGTTGCCGGCCCCAATGCCCGCAAGGTTCTGCAGCAGGTTTGTCAGGATATAGATTTTGACAACCAGGCCTTCCCGTTTATGAGTTTCCAGAACGGCACTATCGATGGAATAAGTGTGCGCATTCTGCGCGTCAGCTTCTCGGGCGAACTATCTTATGAAGTCTACATGCCCGCCAATTACGGTCGTCATATATGGGAAATACTGATGCGTGCCGGTGAACCGTTTGGCATTACACCTTATGGCACCGAGGCCATGCATGTCCTGCGGGCTGAAAAAGGCTTCATTATTGTCGGGCAGGATACCGACGGGTCGGCCACCCCCGTCGATATGGGCATGGCCGGTATGCTGGCCAAGTCCAAAGACTTTCTGGGCAAGCGCTCGCTCTTTCGCAGCGACACAGCCGGCCCGAATCGCAAACAGTTCGTCGGACTGCGCTCAGAAGACAGCAGGACTATCCTCCCCGAAGGTGCAGCCATTCTGAACGAACCTGCCGCACCAGGAGTGGTGCCCCTGCAGGGCCACGTCACCTCAAGCTATCTGAGTCCCACCCTGCAACAGCCTATTGCACTTGCCATGATTAAAAACGGCCTGTCACGCATGCAGCAGAAAGTCACGGTTGCAGTGCCCGATGGCACATTCGCCCAGGCGCAGATCTGCAGCCCGGTTTTCTATGATGCTCAAGGAGCACGCCAGCATGTTGAATAATTCCCGGCAACAAACCCCATTAACCGGCCTGACTGGCGGCATCGGCATATTTGAACACGGGTTACCCGACAGCGTCGTCCTGGTCGAAGTCCCATTTGCAGAACTGGTTAATCTGCGTGGCGATCCTGACAATGCGCAGTTTAGCGGTGCTATACAAAACGCCATCGGCATTGCCTTGCCAACCGAGCCCAATACCACCACTGAAAATGACAGCCTTTGCGTCATCTGGTTATCTCCGGACGAATGGATGATTCGCTCAAAGAGGCCAGGCACCGGCGAACTGGCAACCCGTCTGAACACAGCACTGCAAGGCATTTTCTGCGCCGTCACCGATCAAAGCAGCGCCTATAGCATCATGCAACTGAGTGGCCCGAAAGCCCGCAGCGTTCTGGCCAAAGGATGTCCGCTGGACTTGCCCCCCCGTACATTCGGTGCCGGGCAAAGCGCGCAAAGTCATTATTACAAAACATCCGTTCTGCTGCGACGCCTGGATGATGGTGCTGGCAATCATTGGGAAATGATTGTACGGCGCAGTTTTGCCGACTATGCTGCGCGCATGCTGATGGATGGTATGTGGGAGTATATGGCGGCGTAATGCTGGCCTGACTATTGCTGGCCAGCCTATTTATGCTTCTGCAACTCCTCACGCAGGATACTATGAATTTCAAGCGCCAGCGTGCTGGTCACATGTACTGTTGAAGAGAGTATGAAGTAGGAGAAGGCGACTCGAGGTTCTAGCGGTTTCACAACAATGCCCATATGCAGACAGTTTTCTGCCACCAGGGGATTCACAATGCTTATACCCATGCCAAGGCCGACCATATTGCATATTGCCACCGCATAACGACACTCGTAATACATCGTTCGATAGTCCTCCTCGTAGGCGCTGAATAATGCATCAATATTGCGTCGCGTCCCATCCCCTGAATGCAGAGAAATAAAGGATTCTCCCCGAAAATCCTTTATTTTTACGGGTCGTTTCACTCGTGCCAGTGGATGATCTTTGTATACGACACATACTCCCTGCAGCGTATCGAACCTCTCAGAATTCATGCCGGGCATTTCATCAACGTACGCCGAAATACCCACATCACAATAGCTGGATGCGACCCACTGCGCCACCGTTCCGGAATCGCCGACATATAGCGACACTCGGGTCTTGGGAAATTTCCGGGCAAAGGCTTTCAGCACGTTCGGCATAATCGTGAGGGCTATCGAAGGAACGGCGGCGATACGCAAATGACCGGTCCCCTGCTTGCGGATATTGTTTGCTGATGCCTTGATATCCTGCAGACCGACAAATGCGCGTTCAACGTCCCGAAAAAAAGCCCGGGCTTCTGGTGTCGGTGCCAAACGACCGGCGACCCGCGTAAACAATGCGAATCCGGTATGCCGTTCCAGTTGCGCGATTAATCGGCTGATATTGGGTTGTGATGTATGAAGCTCACGCGCAGCCGCCGTCATAGATCCCGTCAGAATAATAGCCCTGAAAGCTTCAACTTGTTTGAATTGCATCTCGCTGTCCTATCCCTGATCACTTTTGAATTGGCAATACGCGGCATAACCCTGCAAACCACATTTCACTTGTGATTCACAGGGTATATCATTTTCGTATAGATTATAGCGATATTGTGATTTGATTTATATTCAGGTCGCATCTATAGTCCATTCAAGGCCACGAAATAATTCAGCCATCGGCCCCCGAAAGTAGCAAAAACAAATTACTTTTTGGAGAAAAGAATGAACCCTGGTTTCAACAAAAAAATCGGCATTGCGATCAGTGCAACCCTTTGCACACTATTCAATTTCAATACCACCGCTCTGGCAAACGATCAGTTGCCGAACGTTCCTTCATATATTGCAGAAAAGGCGAAACTGAATGTGGGTGTTCGCTGCGATCAGCCTCCGTATGGGTTTCA
>JBEBTQ010000386.1:0-3585 GCA_040393685.1 Advenella kashmirensis
AGCGGGTTCACAATGCATCTGTAAATATTTTTTTGAATTCTTGTCAATTGTTCCGGAGGGTATGTCGCTGCGTAACAGTATGAGGCGAGAAACTGCAGACCCGTTCTGTTTGTAACAAAACCCATCGGTTTAACGAAACGTCGTTTTAACGAAAAGAATCATTCTTTTAAAGTGATGACATACGCAATATATGTCAGCCGTTGTCCGACCCGGGCCGCAGTTTTCGGGACTTGCCGGCAAACTACGGCTGGGTAAAAAACATTGGCAAAGACTCAGCACTATTTATTGTTGCTATTGTCGCGGTTTTCGTCTGAACTCGAAGAGGTCACCCTTGTAGCAGAGGTACTCAGCGCTCCTGACGATTGTAGGTCAGACGTACGCTCAGCTACAGCAACGGATGAAGACTCTTCTGCCGCAGCCACCTCAGTCGGGAGTTTCTCTTTCACGGTCACTTCAGATGAAAGATCCTTCTTCGACGTCGACCCAGATGAGAGGTCATTCTTCAGAGCGACCTCAAATTGCGCCATCACATCTGACCAATGACGATTGTAATTCTTCACAAAATCATCAAGAAGGGTTTTGATATGCGCCTTATTATCCAATACGCGCTTCATACGCAGATAGATTGCATACGCATTATCTACCCGAGGCTCGACCAGATAGTCGGCCAGTTCCGGCGAAATACCTGAAAAAATGTCACCTGCAGGCCCGACGATACATGGCACACCCAGCGCGCAGCTCTCCAGAACCACCATGGGCGAACATTCTGTATTGGTCACGTACAGATTCAGGTCCAGCGAAGCCAGAAGTGCCAGAAACTGCGCGCGTGGCAGATGTTCATATGACTCCATGCGGCCAAGCTGATTAAAGTCCAGATCCTTGAAGGTGATCCGAGGAATATTGGTGTGCAGCGTCCAGTTTTCTTCGCCCAGGGTAGCAAGCATTTGTACGAAAGGATTCTTGTACCAGGAACTGACGGCAGAAAACACCCCAATATGCGATCTTCCATCGCCCGCACGCGCTACCGGCTGCAAAGTGAACTGACGGCGAATATCAGGAATGGGATTGATGAGCCCGAAACTTTTTACTCCGATCACATTCAGAATATTGTCCAGATCCGGTTTGACCGAGATTATCCCGTCAATCACACCTGTGTTATACAGTTTGTGCCATAAATTGAAATGGTCCAGTTGACTGGGTTCTACCCATTGCGCGGGCGAACCATGCCACAGGAAATACTGCTGAATCTGAGGGGCGCGATCATGGATTTTCTGCGCCATGGTCAGATGAATAACCGAGCCCCCGCTATAGATGATCTGGCTGGGCGGATTTTCGATCAGAAGTTGCAGCACCTGCTCCAGATAAGGATGGGACGCCACTTCAGGATATTCATCATCGAAGTACGGGAACTTGAGGCGATGGTTCGCAAACAGGCTTTCAGTGGAAGCTGCCACGCCCTTCCACATGGGGGCGTAGACAACCAGCGGCTTACCAGGCGCCAGGTCACGGAGAACAGAATGATACGCTTTTTCCACCGGTTCATACTGTCTCAGACGCTGGGTCTCGCTGGAAGCGAACAGTGAGCTACTATTTCCATGCAGGAGCCGGTTGTACCAAATGGCCGCTTGAGGCATAACACGATTGACCAGTTTGATCAGCCCGGCTCGTTTCAGGAAAAACACCAGGGTACGCGCACCATTAATGGTATGTTGTTTGATAACGCTGTGATTGAGCCTGTAACTTTGCTGACGTGTGGCCAGTGGCACAGAGCGTTGTGATGTTGTCTCCAGAAATGACAGCCATTGTGCACGCAGTGGGCCACCCGAAGAAAACCGCTCGCAGAACGCCTTGCGATTGGCCTCTTTCATTGCCGTGATTGTGTTCTTTGACTCCAGTAAAGACTTCAATGTGGCATAAAACTGTGCTGCGCTTCGTTCGATAATCGCCTGTTCCGCAAATGCCGCAGGAAGTACCTCCTGAGCTATTCCCACACGTGTTGTAACGACAGCTACGCCAAGACTCATTGCTTCGATCAGTGTGAGCGGCGTGCCTTCAGCAAGAGAGGCCACAAGCAGGATATCCTGTTGTGCCAGCGTCGTGAGAACGTCCTTACGTGATTTTTTCTCAACCGCTGAATCGATGACAGTGAACGTTACCGGAAAACCTTCGTCCTGCAACTGCTTGATCGCCGGCTTGATAATGGTTTCCAGACCCTTGTAGTCCCGGTAACCGGCGTATTCACCCCATTTGGAATTGCCGGTCCACATGATTTTCACCGTTTCGCCCGCATCATTTCTCGGCACAGGTGCATCCTGCAACACGGAGTCATTGATCGGCCAGTCGATAATGACTCCGTCAGGCTTACTGAAAAAATCCTGCTTCTCATAAATATTTCTGAGATCCGCATTGGTCACGAAGTAACCGTTGACGAAATCAAAAATGGATTTTCGCTCTATCAGCTCACTTTCAGTACTGTACAGATAGTCGGGGATATGTGTGGTAACGACAATCCTGTTGAAATAAGAGGCGGCTTTTGATTTACAGCTGACGGTTTCAAAAATGACCTTCAGATGCTCGCGGAAAAAGAAATGAACGTGGTTGATTCTGTCATCAACGAGTTTTTGCAGAAGATGAGATGCGACCGGATAGTCTTCCCAATACAATACTGAAATATCGTAGGTATCCGATAATTCATCTTTCACATGACTGGCAATAATATCAAATGCCCAACCACGTACATCTGCAATAAAAGCCAGTTTACTTTTCATATTTCCCTCAAACTGCGTTTACTTCTCAAAATGACTTTTCGTAGGCAGAAATCACCTCTTCAACGGGACCCACCATCATCTGCTTTCCTGAATCCAGCCAGATCGCCTTGTTGCACATATCACGAATGACCTGGTTTGAATGTGAGGCGACAAATACAATCTTGGCACGTTCCTGGAACTCTTTCAGTCGCTTGTTGGCCTTGTCCAGAAATGCCGCATCACCCACGCCGATTACCTCGTCAAGCAGCAGAATTTCAGGATCCAGCGCTGTCGATATGGCGAATGCGAGGCGAATGCGCATGCCCGAGGAATACGTGCGGATAGGCAGATACAAGTAATCGTTCAGATCGGTAAATTCGGCGATTTCCTCGGTTTTCTCTTTGATCTCTGCACTGGACATGCCCAAAAGCGTTCCGCGCAGGCGAATATTGTCGTAACCGCTAAGCGTTTCATCCATGCCCAGCCCCATATCCAGCAGGGCAACCGCACGGCCTTTGGTAACGAGCGTGCCATATGTGGGCTCGTAAATGCCGGCAAGCACGCGCAACAGCGTGGATTTTCCGGCACCATTACGTCCGACCAATCCTACCCGGTCACCATTACCAAACTCAAAATGTAGATCCTGTAACGCCTTCACAACCGTGATGCCATGGTCGGATTTCAGTCGATCATTTTTGAGTGATCCCAGAACCCGTAATTTCATCGAACGTCCGCTCAGGTCATAGACTGGCATCTCGACATTCAGATTCTCAGCTTTAATATATGCAGTCATGACTTACACCCAGAAAGGAACACGGGCACGGTAACGTCCGTGCAT
>JBEBTQ010000387.1:0-3583 GCA_040393685.1 Advenella kashmirensis
TGCGCCTATCGGTATCCGCAAGGTCCTCAAAGAGTGGGCTCGCATGCCTACGCAAACGGTCAATATTGTGGGATTGGTGCTGGGCCTGTTGTTTCTGTTCCTTGGCCTGCGCGCCGTGATTGCGGTAGGAGGATTGTAATGGTCAAGCGCGTTCATCGACACAAAGCCTATTTCGCTTTTTTAGGACACCGTATTTCCGGTTTGTTGCTGGGTATCTTCCTGCCAGTCCATTTCTATGTTCTAGGGCTGGCGCTGGGGCAGGTCGACAAACTGGACGGTTTTCTCAAATTTTCGGAACTGCCAGGTGTCAAGATTGCCGAGTGGGGTCTGATCCTGCTGCTGGCTATCCATCTGTTTTTCGGCCTGCGCATTCTGGTTATCGAATTTGTACAGTGGCCGACTCCGGCATCCATTCGCCTGAACTGGATCAGCTGGAGTGTGGTTTTTAGCGTTCTGATCGGCGCGATTTTTCTCTCAGGAGTATTCGGATCATGACATTTGAAAATTTGAAGACGGATATCCTGATTCTTGGCAGTGGCGGGGCAGGATTGTTTGCCGCACTACATGCCAAACAGGCCAATCCGGAACTGGACGTGACTATTGCGGTCAAGGGGCTGATCGGCAAAAGCGGCTGTACCCGAATGGTACAAGGCGGGTACAACGTTGCGCTGGCCGAAGGTGACTCGATAGAGCGACACTTTATGGACACGATCGAGGGTGGCAAGTGGCTACCGCGCCAGGATCTTGCCTGGCGGCTGGTCAATGGCGCGGTGGAGCGTGTACAGGAACTTGAAAACGAAATTGGCTGCTTTTTCGACCGTAATCCGGACGGCACGCTGCATCAGAAGGCCTTCGCGGGCCAGACATTCGACCGGACAGTGCATAAATCTGATCTGACGGGCATCGAGATTATCAACCGCCTGATGGAAAAAGTCAGGGCGCTGGATGTCAATCGGCTTGAAGAGCATCGTGCGATTGAGCTGATTCCGGCGCGCGATGGTTCGGGTATTGCAGGTGTGTTATTCATTGATATGCGCTCGGGCCTGTATCATTACGTTCAGGCCAAGGCCGTTTTGCTGAGTACAGGCGCGGGCCCCACAATGTACCTTTATCACACACCTTCCGGAGAAAAGACCTGCGACGGTCTGGCCATGGCATTGCGTTATGGACTGAAGCTGCGTGACATGGAAATGGTCCAGTTTCATCCGACCGGTTTATTGGGCGGACCGGGTACACGGATGACAGGCACCGTCCTGGAAGAAGGACTGCGTGGGGCCGGCGGCCATTTGATCAATGGCGCGGGTGAGCGATTCATGAGCAATTATCACGAACGTGGTGAGCGCGCTACCCGCGATGTGGTCAGCCGCGGAATCTACGCTGAAATGCGGGCAGGTCGCACCAGCCCAATGGGCGGCGTCTATATACAAATGTCTCATCTGGGCGCCGATCACGTTCGTCGTTCATTCCCCGGCATGGTGCAGCGCTGTGCCGATTGTGGCTTTGACCTTGCCGGCGGACGAGTTGAGGTGGTGCCTACCGCGCATTATCTGATGGGAGGGGTGGAGTTCGAAGTGGACTGTTCCACGGCCTCTGCGGGATTGTTTGCGGCAGGTGAAGACTGCGGCGGGGTGCACGGTGCCAACCGGCTGGGCGGCAATGGCGTTGCCAACTCCACTGTTTTCGGCGGCATTGCCGGTGACTCCATGGCTGAGTATGTCAGAAAGCAGGGTGCGTGGAAGGATCCGGACCAGTCTGTGATTGAGTCCGGCATTGCCCGTGCGGAGCTGCCATTTTCCAGAAAGGCCGACTCGACGTTACCCCTGCGCGAAGCGCTTTCGGCAACCATGTGGAATGACGTGGGGATTTTGCGTAACCATGCCGGCATTGAGCAGGGACTGCAAAGTCTGGATGGTCACCTGGAAGCTTTGCGAACCATAGGCGTGGCGGACGGCCAGCGCAGATTCAATCTGAGCTGGCACGACTGGCTCAATCTGGACAGTCTGATGACGATTTCAAAAGTGATAGCAACGTCGGCACTGGCTCGCTGCGACAGCCGAGGCGCGCACTTCAGGGAAGACCATCCCGAGACGGGCGATCTGAATAGCACTGCGTATACGCAGGTCAGTGCACGCGACGGTGAAATCAGGCTTGAAATGGTGCCGGTTAAATTCGATATCGTCTCGCCCGGAAATACCCTGATCCAGGAAGAGGCGGAACAATGCGTGTGATCGCAAACTTATATGCGGGAGGCAGAATATGGCAATTGATATAAACACGGTCGAAGCGGCTGCGCTGGAAATCATGAAGCGTGCCGCCATCGATATCCCCGAAGATTACAGTCAGGGCATAGAGGCGATGCAAAAGACCGAAACGGGCAAGCTGCCACGTTTCGTGCTGCACGCCATGGTTGACAACTGGGAGGCGGCAAGCAAAGACCGGCGCCCCATGTGTGCAGACACCGGTGTGCCACGCTACTACGTGAAGATGGGCAATAACGCCAGCGTTGAGACAGGCTTCATTGGCATAGAGCGTGCTTTGCGCAAGGCGACGGCCGATGCGACGGTGAGCATTCCTTTGCGGCCAAACCGCGTACATCCGCTGTGGCGCACCGAGCACAATAACAACGTGGGCATCAATGCACCGGAGATCGACTGGTCTTTCGAGCCAGATGCAGACTGGATCGATATCACCACTGTGCACAAGGGCGGTTTGTTTGGCACCGACTATCGCATGCTGTTTCCGGGCGATGGCATAGACGGTATCAAACGGTTTGTGCTGGATGGTCTGATTGCATTTGGCAAACGTGGTCTGGCCTGTCAGCCGGCGATTGTTGGCATTGGTATTGGTGGCTCCAAAGATACCTGCATGCAACTGGGCAAGCAGGCAGCGTGCCTGCGCACCGTGGGTGATCGCAATCCGGATCCAAAAATCGCAGAGCTGG
The DNA here is from genome assembly GCA_040393685.1 of Advenella kashmirensis. GTDB lineage: Bacteria > Pseudomonadota > Gammaproteobacteria > Burkholderiales > Burkholderiaceae_B > Advenella > Advenella kashmirensis_C. Next base: position 2,942 of record JBEBTQ010000387.1, read on the forward strand.
AAATAGAACTGAAAAAACTCGGCAATTCAATTGGCATGGGGGCAATGGGCTTTGTCGGCTCTTCAATGGTTGTCGATTGTCATATTGAAGTGGGCTTCACCCATACGGGCGGAATGCCGGTCAGCATCCATACGTTCTGCCTGTCATCTCGGCGCGCTACCGCCAGAATTCACGCAGACGGTCGCATTGAATATCGAACCGATCCGCAATGGTTTACACCCTACACAAGAAGGGAGACAGTCGAATGGAACCGATAAACACTCAGGAAAAAGAAAGCAGCAGTGATGACGATCTGAAAGTCTTCAGAATCAACCTGCCAGCCACCCCCGAAGATATTGCCAGCCTCGAAATCGGGTCGGTAGTGTATATGAGTGGGGTAGTCTATACCGCCAGGGAGGGCGTCTATCAGAAGGTTCTGGGAAATGGCGAAGCATTGCCAGTTGATCTGAAGACGGTCAGTAATGTCAATTTTCATTGTTCTCCGGCGGCGGCCGTGACAGACACAGGTGACTACAACGTGGGAGCCGTGACGGCGACTGCCAGTTTTCGCTTTTCCAAATGGATGGCGAACTGGCTTGACCTGACGGGTACCAAAATCGTGATAGGCAAGGGCGGCATGCCGCATGATGATTACGCCAATAT
>JBEBTQ010000388.1:0-3579 GCA_040393685.1 Advenella kashmirensis
CCACTCACTTCGCGCATGCTCGCGCCAGTGCTATTGCCAACCCAGACGCCCACGGTGTAGTTTTCTGACCAGCCAATGGTCCAGTTATCACGCATATCCTTGCTGGTGCCGGTTTTCACGGCAGTCCAGAACGGTGTAGACAACGCACTATCCAGCCCGAAAGTGCGGGCACGTGCCTGCCTGTCGGACAGGATATCGCCAACAAGCCACGCTGCAGCTTCACTCATGACCCTGACATTGGCAGGCGCCGACTCCACGCCCCAATTCACTTCACTGTAGACGCCGTGATTGGCCAGCGCGCGATAGGCGTTGGTCAACGACAGCAGCGTCACATCTGCACTACCCAGGGCCAGGCTGTATCCGTAATAATCACCTGATTCGGTCAGCGGCAGCCCGAGGGTTCGCAGGCGCTGGTGAAAGACATCAGGCGTGACCATGACAAGCAGTCGAACTGCAGGGATATTCAGGGACGACGCCAGCGCAGTGCGAGCGCTCACCCAGCCACCAAACTGTTTGTCATAATTCTGCGGGACGTAAAGTCCGTTGCCTGTGGGCAGATTCACCGCGCTGTCATCCAGCAGTGATGCAGGAGTAATACGTTGCTGCTCCAGCGCCTGTGCATACAGAAAGGGTTTTAATGTGGAGCCTGCCTGTCGCAGCGCACTGGCGTTATCCACTTGTGGGGCGGTGGCCATCTCTCCCGAAGACCCGACATAGGCCAGAATCTCACCACTACGATTGTCCAGCACGACGGCTGCCGCATCGTTGGCATGACTATTTCGAATTTGGTGAGCGACACGATTGATGATGGTCTGTACTGTCGCCTGCAATCTCGAATTGATGCTGGTTCGTATCGGTCCCGCTACAGCGGGCCCCTGTGAGAGTCTACGTCTCGCGTAATGAGACGCGATGAAAGGATCATCCGGCAATGCCAGCGTGCCATGCGTCAGCTGGTACGTCACGAAGTCCTGCAGGTAATCGCAATATTGTGGTAGCGATTGCTGCTTCAGCAAACCACATGCTCGTCGCGAAATAGCCTGCGCCGATGCATTGGGTGACCGCAGCATGGTGGCCAGAATCGCAGATTCACGGGAGTCCAGTCCTTCGGGATACTTCCCGAAGAGACTGCGTGAGGCAGCCGTGATACCGGACAACTCACCACGCCAGGGCACAAGATTCAGATAGGCTTCCAGAATTTGCGATTTGTCCCAATGTTGCTCAATGGCGATTGCCAGTGCCATCTGACGCAATTTCTGCATGACGGTGCGCCTGCCGCTTTTGCCCGATTCAAGCATGAGCATTCCTGCCAGTTGCATGGTCAGCGTGGAACTGCCCCGTATGCTGTGCCTGGTCAGCCGGTCCCGCAATGCGCCGCCCAGGGCCAGCAGATCGACGCCAGGATGCTGGTAAAACCGACGGTCTTCGGACAGCAGCACTGCCCGTACAAGTGCGGGAGACACTTCCTCAATGGACGACCAGTTATCACGCCTGTCATGAAAATCACGTCGCACCCGCTCTAATACCGAACCGTTACGATCCAGCAAAGTGACATAAGAGGTTCGATAATCGCCGCGAACCTGCTCGTATGACGGGACTGACAGTTGCATCGCCCACAACACGCAAGCGAAGACCAGAACGATGAACAGGAGCAGACCCGCCCCGCCCCATTTCAGGAGGCGGATTTTCCGGATGGAAGCGGAAGCGGAGTCAGCTTTGTTCATGGCGCAGAAGAATCACTTGCTTTTGCACCAGCAGACGTCTCGAACTGTTCGCCGATCTGGAAGCGATCGTTATTCGGATACTCCCCATAGACCTGCGGCGCATACATGGCCTCAACGCGCGTTGCCGGCAGGCTATAGGTGCCGGAGGTATTCAACCTGACTGTATATTCCAGTGTGGTTGAACCGGCAGGCAGCCAGGCGTAATAGGCACGGTAGACCTCGCTTTTTCTTTCCGTAAAGCTGGGCGAATGGCCACTTGTGTCGTTTTTCTCTCCTTCTGTCGCAATTGCAGAGTCCCGTCCAAGTCCGCCACCCAGAATGGTTGCGCCGGCGGGCACCGGATCGCTGACAACGACCCAGTTCATAGCTGTCTTCGCCGTCACGTCAAGTCGCACGCGATAGATATCTCCCACGGACCATTTACCTTGTGTTGCCTGAGAGATCGGCTCAAGGGTACGGCGAATGGTATAACCCGCATAAACAGGGCTGGTAACAGGCACAGCGGCGAGCGCTCCGATGGAAGCCCACACACGCCCTCTGCCCTGAGAAGACACATCGAGCTGTCTGGTCTGGGTACCTTGCCACGGAATCAGCACCTTCTGCGTAGGTAGAAGTCCTTCCCATTTCTGATCTGAAGACGACGCATCTTTTGTCGCTTTCATGGTCATGGTCAACGTTCCCTTGACCGGTGTCTTTTCAAAGGTGGCGCTGAAGGAGCGAAGTGCGAGGGTTCCCCACAGATTAGCCGTTGTCGTGCTCCAGGCGCCACGCTTCTGCTGGGCCAGAAGACCCGCAACAAGAACAGGAATATCTTTTTCCCAGGCCTTGTTGTTCATGACAATGGTCAACAGTTTGGCAGTCGTGGTTTCCCGATTGCTCATCATCCACCAGGCATAACTGTCGTCATCTGCCAGCACCAGACTGGTACCCTGCCGGCTCATACGTGAGAGCAGTGCAGACCGGATTGACGCCTGTTTTTTTGCCTGATCAGGAAGCGACTTCACGCGCGAGACAATGCCGAGCCAGTCCACGAGTGCAGACGTGGAGATATCCTGAGGATCAATGTCGATGGAAGAGACCATTCGCGGCGTCATCATGCCGGCGCGTGACAGCGCCTCAAGCACCATCAGCTTGCGTTGCGCGATGTCCTGTTTCGGACGCCAGGCAGAAGAACGGATTTTGCCGCTGGTATAGGCCATCAGCCCTTCGATCATTTTTTCCCGATAGGTCTGCGGAATGGTGTAGGGGTGACCTCCCCGGCTGGCTTCAAGTGAAACCGCAAGTAGGTGCGCGGTCAGCACTTCATCTCCCTGCAAACCGGGGAAATAGGCAAGCAGGCCATGTTCGTCCATATAGAGCGGCAGACGGTTCATCAGAGATGACCATTTTTGCGGGTTGTCGATACCAATGGCGATTGATGACAACTGCTCCAGGCAGGTGAACTGATAATCGGTAAACCAGCGTCGCACTGGTTCCAGACTGCTGACCAGCGATGGCGAAAACTGAACCTGTATACCGCCCAAAGGCTGACCATCGGCAGCTTGAACCGCAGCTTCCGGCGGCTGTACCGGTATATTCTGCAGTGGCTTCTCAGGAAGCACCGATTGCAGTGTTGCCTGTCGCAACGTTACGGGGACCGTAGGGATGGTCAGTTGCGATACTTCCACGCTGTCCTCAGCAAATGCCTGATCATTTCCGATTGAAGCACCTGGCTTACCTGAACCTTCTGAAGAGCCTGGATTGCCCTGCTGCTCGTGGGCATCAAAGCGCCACTTGATAGTCTGCGATAACGGACCCAACTGCAGCTTGCGCATGTCCATATCCCAGCTTACCCGTTGCGAAGACTGTGCCTTGAGTG
>JBEBTQ010000389.1:0-3576 GCA_040393685.1 Advenella kashmirensis
CTGATACCCATTTCAGAAATCACTTTGGTGTATTTCTCGGATTCGCTGCGGGCAAACTCCGCGAAATCCTTTGCATTCATGAAATGAGGCGGCGTGTCCAGCGGTTCAACATCGGCTTTGTAACCCTCGCTGTTGACCGCCTTTTCGCATGCCGTCTGCAATTTCTGTACGACATTTTCCGGAAGGCCTTTTGGTGCGATCAGACCCCCCCAGATGGTGGCGTTCAATGGCCAGCCTGCTTCTTTTGTCGTTGGAACATCGGGATTGGACTTCAATCGCTCATCAGAAAAGATACCTATCGGGCGCAATTTGTACTGCTTGGCCACGGTCGTCGTATCGCTCATGACCATCACCTGTTTTCCCATTAATCCAGTGACCATTTCCGAAGAGCTCTTGTAGGGCACATGCAGAGCCGTGCCACCCGCTTCCTTCATCAGCGTCTCCATGGCAATATGAAGCAAGGTACCTGTGCCGGACGTACCGTAGGTCAGCTGACGAGGGTTCTTTTTGGCATACGCCACCACATCCTGCATGGATTTGAATTCTGAATCCTGGGTCACCATCATCATCAACGGCACTGAATAAGTACCACAAATGTGATCGTAATCCTTGTACGTATATCCGGTATTGCGCATGCCCGGCTGTAAAACCTCGGGACCAATGACAGACAGGCCCAGCGTGTAACCATCCGGCTTTGCGCGTTTGAGCTGTGACATACCTATCGCGCCACCGGCTCCGCCTTTATTGTCGATGATCAGATTACCGTTCAGTTGTTCGCGCAGGTGTTTGGCCAGGATACGCGCCATAATGTCCGAGGTTCCACCCGGACCGAATGGCACGATGATCGTCACCGGGTTGCTCGGATACTGATCCTGCGCATTGGCAACCGGACACAGCAGCGTTGCTGCCACGAGTAAAGTGGCAGATTGAAGCATGCGCCTGCAATTGGGCGCTCCCATCATGAATGTCATATTTTGTCTCCGTGTATTGTTGGTGACCCGGTCATTGAGCCGGGTTTCTGTCAGGTTTTTTACTGCAACAACGAATAAATATCGTCTAATAAACGCCCCCGTCGTATCCTTTTGCAAGAGCTGGCCGTATGCCTTCCAGGAACGCATTGGCCTGCCGCATCATCATTCCCATGTCTGACGCAACGGCGACGAATACATAACCCAGCTTGATGAAATCGCGCACCATATCAGGAGTCGGCCCCACGATCCCGCAAGGAATGCCAATGGCCTTGCATCGTTGCGCGACATCGGCGATCACCTTCTGCACATCAGGATGTGCCAGATTGCCAATATGCCCCATGTTTGCAGACAGATCACCCGGACCCAGAAACAGGGCATCCACACCCGGAACTGCGGCAATCTCTTCAAGCGCTGCCACGGCATCTGGGGTTTCCAGCTGGATGATGGTGAAGACGGAATCGTTTGCCCGGCTTGCATAGTCTTTGGCAGTGCCATAGCCACTGGCACGATGCACAGCAGCAAAGCCCCGTTTGCCCAATGGCGGATATTTGCTGTGGCTGACGGCCTGCCGCGCCTGTTCGGCATTGTCTACAAAAGGCACCATCACGGTTTGTGCCCCCATGTCCAGTGCGCGTTTGAACAGCAGCGGATCGTTCGCTGCCAGACGCGTAACAGGGCATGCGGGCGTACCTGCAATGGCTTGCAGCACATGAAATGCGTCGCTATCGGCCAGTGGTACGTGTTCAAGATCAACAAGAACCCAGTCAAATCCAACCCGCCCCATTGCTTCAGCCGTGCTTGATGCGCCGGACATCAGCCAGGTGCCCAGAATGACGCTGGACGTGCCAAGGCGGGCGCGAAATGGGTTTTCGAGCAGATCGTGTACTTCAGACATAATGACTCCTGTAATGCATTGCAAATGTGATAGTGGTTCAGTAGATTGGCGGTTCGGGCGTTTTCTGATTTCCCTCCAGCGAGACAAAATCGCATCCCGCTTGTGCCTGGGTGACTTCGTGCTGGTAGATCCGGGTAAAGCCACGTTTGTATGGCTTTTCGGGTGCCTTCCATTGCTTCCGGCGCTCTGCCAGTTCCTCGTCGGAAATCAGAACATCCAGCGTTCTTGCAGCCACGTCCAGGCGTATCGGGTCACCGTTACGGATCAGTGCCAACGGTCCGCCGACTGCCGATTCCGGCGAGATATGCAGAACACAAGTGCCATAATGCGTTCCACTCATGCGGGAATCAGAAAGCCGCACGATGTCGCGCACGCCTCGCGCAAGCAATTTTTTGGGGATGGGCAGATTGCCCCATTCCGGCATGCCCGGACCACCTACAGGGCCGCCGTTACGCAACACCAGCACTGTGTTTTCATCGACATCCAGATCCGGATCATTGATCACAGCGAGCATATCGGCATTGGAATCAAAAACGAGCGCGGGCCCGGTGTGTTTCAGCAATGCGGCTGATGCTGCGGAAGGCTTGATGACAGCACCATCCGGACATAAATTGCCTCGCAGTACGGCAAGCGCCATGCCCGCCTCCTTGCAGTCCGGTCTGGCAGCGATCACCGGATTGTCCAAAGGTCGAATCACATCGTCGTCATTGCAGACACTGTCCGCGATGTTGTCTCCCAGGCTTTTGCCCGTACAGGTCAGTGCATCAAGCCGCAGATGCGCGCGAATCCGCTGCAGCAGCGCAGGCAGACCACCGGCATAATAAAAATCTTCCATCAGATATTTGCCTGATGGAAACAGATTGACCAGAACAGGCACCTGCTGCGCCATGATGTCGAAATCATCAAGATTCAGTTCAACCCCGGCGCGACCGGCCATTGCAGGCAAATGGACGGCGGCGTTGGTTGAACCACCCATCGCCATCCATGTCGCCACGCCGTTCATAAACGCATCGCGCGTCAGAATCTGCGATGGTCGCAAATCTTCCCAGACCATGGACACAATCCGCTGACCGCAGGCCCATGCCATGCGCGTGTGCGCTGCATCCATGGCAGGCAGACTGGCAGACCCGGGCAACGCAAGACCCATCGCTTCAATGACATTTGTCATGGTGCTTGCCGTTCCCATGGTATTGCACGTTCCCGGCGCTCGCGTCATACGCGCTTCCAGTCCAATCCACTCCGGCTGACTGATATTGCCGATCGTATATTGTTCCCAGTATTTTTTTGTATGCGTACCCGCTCCCACCGCCTGGCCCTGATAGCGATCATTCAGCATGGGGCCGGCAGGACAGAACAGGGCAGGAATGTCCATGGACGTCGCTCCCATGACCAGACCTGGTGTGGTTTTATCGCAGCCGCCAAGCAGCACCACACCATCCAGCGGCAGACTGCGAATCAGCTCTTCGGCTTCCATGGCCAGAAAATTACGATAGAGCATGGTGGTGGGTTTGACCATCACCTCCCCCAGACTCATAGCGGGAAGCTCCAGCGGATAGCCTCCAGCCTGCAGCACACCTCGCTTGATTGCCTGGGCGCGGTCGCGCAAATGAGCGTGACACGGCGACAGATCGCTCCAGGTATTGAGTATGCCGATAATGGGACGACCCATGAACTCTTCGCGCGCCAGCCCTTGCTGCTGCATCCGCTGAC
>JBEBTQ010000390.1:0-3547 GCA_040393685.1 Advenella kashmirensis
AGTTACGATCCACGCCTTCAAAGGCGGCGCGGGCCGGTTTGAATACCAGAGGAAACGACACCACCGCGGCAGCGATGACTGCACCCTGCCAGGTGAAAATCAGCTGGATGCCAAACCAGGCGTCCAGATATTGCCCCAGCCAGCCATAACGGCCAAGCAGCACAATCAGATAATAGCCCAGAATGGTGGGCGGCAGCACCATGGGCAGCGTGAGGATTGTGTCAAGCAGGTCTCTCCCCGGAAACGCACGTCGGGCCAGCAGCCAACCAGTACCGATTCCCAGAAATAGATTGATCAGAATTGCACAGCCCGCCACTTTCAGGGAGATAAGCAGCGGGATCCAGACAGGTTCCATAATTGAGTTTTGCCTTGCAGATTGCAGGCACCATCAGATGCCGGCATCACAACTGCAATCAGGGCTTTTTGAAACCTGCTTTATCGAAGATAGGACGTGCTTCGTCGGAATTGAGGAAATCAACAAATGCGCGTGCTTCGTCCTTGTTGGCAGCAGACTTGGTAACAGCAACCGGATAGCTTACGACTGTGTCAATAGGCAGGGCTTCGACAACGTGAACCTTGTCACTTCTGACAGCAGCATCTGTCGCGTAAACAAAGCCGGCCTGAACTTCACCACGTGATACATAGTCAAGCACCTGACGGACATTCTCGGCAAAAACGTATTTTGAGGTGAGTTTATCCCACTGACCGCTTTTTACCAGGCCTTCCTTGGTGTAACGACCGGCTGGTACGCTTTCTACGTTACCCACGGCGATTTTGCTGACATCGTTACCTTCCAGGCTTTTCAGGTCTTTGACCTTGTCGCCGCCGGAGGCTGGCACCACAAGCACAACCTCATTGCGAACGAAATCTTTACGTGTCGCTTCGTCAATCAGGCCGGCTTTGGCTGCATCGTTCATGCTTTTCTGGTCAGCAGAAGCAAAAACGTCTACTGGTGCACCCTGACGCATTTGCTGCAACAATGCGCCAGATGCCGCAAAGTTGTACTGAATGGTGGTGTCCGGATGTTTTTCCTTGTAGACGGTGGCGACCTCTTTGAATACATTGGTCAGGCTGGCTGCGGCAGAGACGGTCAGCGTGCCGGCGTGTGCGGCAACAGACGCGATGGAAAAACCAAGACTGACCGAGAGCGCGAGCGCGTGCCTGCGAATAGAAGGTTGTTTCATGACTTCCTGCATTTAAATGATGGTAAATAGAATTGGAATACGTCACCGGAAAACAACGCCCGGCTTATGTTCGGTACCTGTTCGGATATCTGACTCCGATATATAACCAATTATATATCGTATTTCAATTGTGTCTACCGCTGTAACAAATCACGACACGCTTCGTTCAGGCAGTTGTTCCATTGACCATCTGCACAGCGTCCGCCCATTTTCTGGCCACTTCCCTTGCCGTTGCGCAGGTTGCATCATGCGTTGCGACGCGTACGGCACGTTCAAGAAGCTGGATATCTGCTTCGTGCTGCCGGGCGACATGCGGATCTTCAAAGAAAATCACACGCTGGCATTTTCTGTCCAGCACCAGATCGGCAATCTGCGCATCACCTCCCAGCGGACCACTAAGGTATCGGTCTACCCAGGGCTTATCGGCCGGCCATCCTTTGGACCAGGCCAGTTCATTCAATAACCCGCCTGTTGTTCCGGTTGCAACGCGACGTTCAAACAACGACAGAATATCGAAATACTGAGACGCAAATGCGACCATTTCTGCCTTGAGCGCATCGTGCGAAATCAGAGCCAGGGTCTGGCCACGCAGGACGTCGGCAGACAGGCAGTCCGACAAGGGAGTCAGGCCCGCGCGAACGCGCTCGACTTCCATCCACTCGATTGCACCAGCCACAGTAGAGACAAACGGTTTGCCATGAGTAATGCATTGCCGCTTCAGCGCCAGCGCCTCTGGAAAAATGGAAGACGGATCAACCGGATCAATCAGATAGATGGCACCGTCCAGCGTAATGGGTGTGGCCTCATGAATGGTGACACGCGACACCAGTTTCATCAGGCCCCCTTCCCGGCCGTAAGGGTAGCGGATATTCTTTTTGTATCCCGAGAGAAAGCCTTCGCGCTGAATGGCATCGTAAGTGCGCCCTACCGTATGCAGTTCAATCCCCAGCTCGCGGATGGTTTCGGAAGACGCCTTGAGCCAGGTAAAAAGGCCTGCATCGGGTGTCTCGTGATGCAAACGATTGGCAGCAAGTGCGAAGCGAAGATTGCTGGTTGATGACATATGACATACTCCCGGTTAAACATGTCGAGTGTGATATTCACAGAAACGCATACGCAAAAAAAATGCACGTAGCGATACGTGCATTCTAAATAGGAAGCGATGCCTGGACAGGCATCATGGAGCAATCAGCTAAAAAAATCTTTAACTCTGTCCGTCCAGGATTTATTCTTTGGGGAATGACGATCTCCGCCATCGTTGAGCGAGGTTTCAAACTGCCGCAACAAGGCCTTCTGTTCATCGCTCAGGCGAATTGGGGTTTCTACAACCACGTGGCAGTAGAGGTCTCCCGGATACGAAGCACGTACCCCTTTGATGCCTTTGCCGCGAAGTCTGAACACCTTGCCGGTTTGCGTGCCTTCGGGAACGGTAATTTCCCCTTTGCCCCCAAGCGTGGGAACAGCCAGATCGCCGCCCAGCGTGGCGGTGACAAACGGCAGCGGCACTTCGCAGTGCAGATCGTCGCCATCCCGTTTGAAAATGCTGTGTTCCTTGATTGCAATTTCAACGTACAGATCACCGGATGGGCCGCCATTGACACCTGGCTCACCATTACCTGCGGAGCGGATACGCATGCCATCATCAATACCCGCAGGAATTTTGACCTGAAGGGTTTTGTTTTTACGCTTGCGGCCCACACCATCGCAGGCTGTGCAGGGTTCCTTGATTTCCTTACCTGTACCATGGCAGGTTGGGCAGGTTTGCTGGACACTGAAAAAACCCTGCTGCATGCGCACGGCACCTGCTCCATGGCAGGTATGGCAGGTCACGGGCTCGGTGCCAGGCTTGGCGCCGCTGCCGTGACAGACATCGCAGTTTTCCCAGCTGGGTACGCGAATTTCTGTTTCCATGCCCTTGGCGGCCTGTTCAAGGGTGATATCCAGACGGTACCGCAGGTCGGCCCCGCGAAATACCTGAGGACCGCCGCCGCGACGGCCGCCGCCCCCGAAAATATCACCGAATATGTCGCCAAACACATCACCAAAGCCGGCAGCGCCAGCCCCGCCCATGCCGGAATTGGGGTCGACACCGGCATGGCCGTATCGGTCATACGCATCCCGTTTTTGCGGATCCGAAAGAATTTCGTAGGCTTCCTTGGCTTCCTTGAATTTTTCTTCTGCCTCGTTGCTGCCCGGATTGCGATCGGGATGATACTTCATGGCGAGTTTGCGATACGCCTTTTTGATATCCTCTTCCGAAGCGTTCTTGGCCAGACCCAGCGCTTCGTAGTAGTCACGTTTTGCCATCGTTATACGCCTTTAGATTTCTTCTCTAATATAAAAAACAATACCCGGCCCTGTCA
>JBEBTQ010000391.1:0-3538 GCA_040393685.1 Advenella kashmirensis
AACACGTGTGTACATGTCCAGTGCTGCCTTGGTCGCACAGTAGACGCCCCAGCCCGCCGTGGGTGAGCGTCCTGCACCCGAGGAAATATTCACAACCTGTACATCGGCGTCCAGCTGTTTGGTAACGCGCAACAGGGCGGTGGTCATCAGCATGGCACTGGTCACATTCAGATTGAAGGTGTCTGACACTGCCACGGCATCCTTGAGCGTATCGAACTGGCCGACGGGGCCCAGAGATCCCGCATTGTTGATCAGCAGGTATCGGCTGGCGGTCAGATCCATTGGGGTAAAAATGCCCAATGCCGCCGCTTCGATATGCTGCACGTCGGACAGGTCGTGCCCGTAGTGCACGTGACGACAGCCGGATGCCTGCGCAATCTGCGCGGTCTGTTCATCGCTGTTGCGCGATACGGTAATCAGTTGTTGCACACCGGCAGCCAATTGTCGCGCCAGGGCAGCACCGAGCCCTCGGGAGGCGCCGGTTACAATCGCGATGGTTCCGCTCATATCAGACTCCCTGTTTCAGGCTGGCTTCGATGAAAGGATCCAGATCGCCATCCAGCACCTTTTGCGTATTGGATATCTCTACGTTGGTCCGCAGATCCTTGATCCGGCTGTTATCAAGCACATACGAGCGGATCTGGTGACCCCAGCCGACATCGGTCTTGGCGTCTTCCAGTTTCTGCTGTTCCGCAAGCCGGTTGCGCATTTCCAGTTCGTACAGTTTGGAGCGAAGCATGGACATGGCTTCTGCACGGTTGCGATGCTGCGAGCGATCATTCTGACACTGTACGACAATACCACTGGGCATGTGTGTAATCCGGACGGCAGAATCGGTTTTGTTGATGTGCTGTCCGCCGGCGCCGCTGGCGCGATAGGTATCGACCCTCAGATCAGCGGGGTTGATTTCGATTTCGATGGAATCGTCAATTTCGGGATAGACATAAATACTGGCGAAGGATGTGTGACGGCCATTGGATGAATCAAACGGGCTCTTGCGCACCAGACGGTGTACACCACTTTCCGTGCGCAAATAACCGAAGGCATATTCACCTTCTACCTTGATGGTTGCCGATTTGATGCCGGCGACATCACCATCAGATTCTTCCAGGATCTCAGTTTTGAAATCCTTGCGTTCGCAATATTTCAGATACTGACGCAGCAGCATGGACGCCCAGTCCTGGGCTTCGGTACCGCCCGCGCCGGCCTGGATATCAACAAAGCAGTTGAGCGGATCGGCAGGATTGGAAAACATCCTCCGAAATTCAAACCCTTCAATAATGGTCGCATAACCGTTGGCATCTTCCTCGATGGCTACCAGCGTATCGTCATCGTCATCGGCGCTGGCCAGTTCAAACAGTTCCTGCGTGTCCTTGATGTTCTGACGTAATTCGTCCAGCACAATCACGACGTTTTCGAGTGTCTTCTTTTCGCGTCCCAGTTCCTGGGCCTTTTCCGGGTCATTCCAGACGTCTGGGTTTTCCAGTTCCAGGTTGACTACCTGCAGTCGCTCCGATTTGGATTCGACGTCAAAGATACCTCCGAAGCGCAGCTTCGCGCTCTGCGTAATCGGCGAGCCGGGCGGCAAGTTGGTTCTGACGTTCTGCTTCCATGCGATTGATCCTTACTATGTAATTTTGCTTAACCCTTTATTTTAGCGCACCATAGGGAAAAACCCGCCGCGTTGGCGGGTTGATCCTGTAAAACGTCAATTGAAATACGGGCTATAAGTGGCCGACTGAATGAGCGGCTGCCTGCGGACGCTTGATTCAGCGGCTGTCGGGAGAACGTCAGTTTCGCGAGGGTCAGAGAACGGCTGAATCAGCGCGAAGGACGCTGTCCCGAGACATTGCCAAATGCACCGCCTACGGTGCCGACCACGCCATCAATATGCTGGCCGGGTGTTCCCGTGGTGGTGCAGGCTGCCAGAGCCAGTACAAGAAGCAGAAGGGCAGAGACGGATTTCATACGTGATTGATGGAAAATAAATGGCCAGCGTAACAAATTCGGTTATGCCTGCCTTGCGGGAATGGTAAGCGTTGTAACAAGAATACCTGAAAACTGCGTATTTGATAGCAATCGAAATAAATCCTGCAAAACCGCTACCCGTTCAGAAGGCGGCAGGCTCGGCGTGACGCACCATCAGTTGTACGTTTACAACGCCGTTCCAGCTGTTAGGGGCAATTTCATAGACCAGGTCGACATACTCGGGAACCGCTTCGGCATGATTGAACCAGATGGCATCGTAATGCTGATTCATGCGCTCGAGCCGCAATTTCAAGTGCTTTTCCTTGAGCAGGCGCTGGCTGACTACCCGGAAGGTATCGCGAAATAGCGGTGGTGGAAAGCCCGCGCCCCAGACGTGTTCCTGAAGCATGGTGGCGACATCGGGCGTGGCATAGACAGGGTCCAGCGAACCATCGGTCTCGATCAACGGTTCAAAACTGTCTTTGCCACTGATGCGACGCACGGCTTCGTCAAAAGCCTCTTCGAATTCGGCGAAGGCCGCTTCCCGCAGGGTGAGACCCGCTGCCATCGCGTGTCCGCCAAATTTCAGTATCATGCCCGAATGGGTTTTGGAGACCAGATCCAGCACATCGCGCAGATGAACATCGGGGACCGATCTGCCCGAACCCCTTAATTCGCCCGGATCTCCCGGTGCGAATGCCAGCGTTGGTTTCCAGAATTTTTCCTTAAGGCGTGAGGCCACGATGCCGACGACACCCTGATGCCATTCCGGATGAAATACGCAAACGGTGGCGCGGCGGGCCTTTTCGGGGGCTTCAAGACTGGCATGTGCCTGTTCGCTCATATCCTGTTCGATCGTGCGTCGGCGGTGATTCATGGTGTCCAGCTCGCGGGCCAGCGCCAATGCTTCGGCTTCGTCGTCTGTGGTCAGGCATCGAATGCCAATACTCATATCGGCAAGACGGCCCGCCGCATTGATTCGTGGACCAATTCTAAAGCCCAGATCAAGCGCCGTTGCTTCGCGATTATCACAACTGGACACAAGAAACAGGGCTTTCAGTCCGGGGTGCAGCTGGTTGCTGCGAATCTTTCTGAGTCCCTGCGAGACCAGCAGCCGGTTATTGGCATCCAGTTTGACCACATCGGCCACAGTTCCCAATGCGACCAGATCGGCGAGTGCGTCAAGGCGGGGGCCACCCCGCGCATCCACCCATCCCCGGCGCCTGAATTCAGCACGCAGCGCCAGCAGAACGTAAAAGATGACACCGACACCAGCCAGATTCTTGGAAGGAAATCCACAGTCCGGATGGTTGGGATTGACAATCGCCACTGCGTCCGGCAGCGTATCGCCCGGCAGGTGATGATCGGTCACCAGCACTTTCATACCCAGTGCATTGGCTGCCTGCACGCCTTCAATACTGGCGATTCCGTTATCGACGGTAATCAGCATATCGGGTTTGCCGGCAGGGTGCTGGCAGGCCAGATCAACCACCGCCGGTGACAGTCCATATCCGGTCTCAAACCGATTGGGTACCAGAAAGTCGACATCGGCGCCAAAGGCTCGAAGACC
>JBEBTQ010000392.1:0-3522 GCA_040393685.1 Advenella kashmirensis
TATGCTCATGCCATTCACGCGGTGTATCACAGTCCTAAATCGGTGGCCAACAATATGATGCTGAGCCATCGGGAAGGTGAGGCCATTGATATCGAATGCGCGCCGGACGAAAGTTTTCTTCTGCATCCCGAAAACGGAATTCTAGTGCACGCCAATCATTGGGAAAGTCAGGTTGCACTCATGAAACTGCGTGACCTGTTGCCCAGCCCCGATTCGGTCTATCGTGGGCGTCGTGTGTTGCGGCGCCTGACGCAGGACGGCGGGAAAATTGATTTTGAGCGGTTCCGTGACGCCTTCATGGATCGCTTTGGCTATCCCTATGCCGTTTGTCGTCCGCCACAGAAAGCGACCACAGGAGACCATCTGAGCGCAACAGCTGCAACGGTCCTGATGCGTCCGGCAGAAGGCGTGATGGAAGTGGCCATTCTGCCTGCGGTCAACCCCGTCTTCCAGCGTTTCACGCTGCCTCTCTGAAGCGGGGTCATCAATCATGTTTCGTTTTGTCTGTGCGCGAATTGCCATGGCGATTCCGACCCTGCTGATTGTCGGGATCACCGTATTCATGCTGATTCGCCTGATTCCGGGTGATCCGGCAGCATTGATGCTTGGCGATATGGCAGATCCGGCCAGTCTCGCTGACCTGCATCATCGGCTCGGTCTGGATCGCTCTCTGCCAGAGCAGCTGGTGATCTGGTTCGGTAATGTACTGCGTGGCGATCTGGGTGTTTCCATTTCTACGGGCGAGCCGGTCACTGCACTTGTGCTGCAACGCTTTGCCATCAGCGCACCGATTGTGCTGTGTGCAGTCCTGTTTGCCAGTCTGGCAGCCGTACCTGCAGGCATGATCGCCGCCTGGCGTCAGAACAAACTGACCGATACGGTACTGGTGAGCACCGCCACGCTGCTGCTTTCCATTCCCACGTTCTGGCTGGGCCTGCTGTTTCTGCTGTTCTTCGGCCTGAATCTGGGCTGGTTGCCTGTGGTGGGTTACGTGTCTCCCATGGATGACTGGAAGGGCGGTCTGCTGTATCTGATCATGCCGATAGCAACCCTGTTTCTGCATGAAACCGGTGTGATCCTGAGGATGGCCCGGGCTTCCACACTGGACGTATTGCGGCTGGACTATATCACTCATGCCCGTGCAAAAGGCCTGTCTGAAAAAGCCGTGCTGTGGCGACACACTTTCAAGAACGCCTTTGGTCCGACCTGGACACTGATCGGCCTCGTGCTCGGCAATCTGTTGGGCGGCGTGGCGGTTGTAGAAACCGTCTTCACCATTCCGGGGCTGGGCCGACTGCTGGTCGATGCCATCTTTGCGCGTGACTATCCCGTGATACAGGGGTGTCTGCTTTTCATTGCCCTGATCTATGTTCTGGTTAACCTGCTGGTCGACCTGTGTTATCCCATCTTCGATCCGCGAGTCACGATGTCATGAGATTCAAACCCAATACCAATCTTTTGCTGGGCTCCGTGCTCTGCGGCATCATCCTGCTTGCGGCTCTGGTGGGCGCCTTCTGGACGCCGTTTGATCCCATGACGCCGAATTTTGCACATCGGCTGCACGCACCCGATTCGACCTACTGGCTTGGCACCGATGAGTTTGGCCGTGATACGTTAAGTCGCATTCTTTACGGTGCAACAACCAGCGTGGGCATCAGCTTCATGACAGTTGCAATTGCCATGTTTGCCGGAACTGTACTTGGTCTGATCGCGGGTTACCTCAGAGGCTGGGTCGATCGCATCATGATGGTCTTTACCGATGCACTGCTGGCTTTCCCCGGTATGCTTCTTGCGCTGGGCCTGCTGGCTGTGGTCGGTGCGAACAAGTACGGCATTGTGGTAGCGCTGGGCATTGCCTATCTGCCTTCTGTTCTGCGCCTGGTGCGCGGTACGGTGTTGCCCCTGCGTGAGCGGGAATTCGTTCACGCCTCCCGCATCATGGGCAACTCGGAACTATTCATCCTGTTCCGTCATATTCTGCCCAATTGCTTCGGCCCCATGATGGTGCTGGCCACGTCTATGTTTGGCTGGGTCCTTCTTGCGGAAAGCTCTCTCAGCTTTCTTGGACTGGGCGTACCTCCGCCAGCGCCCACCTGGGGCAATATGCTGGCAGGCAGTCGACCATTCATGATGCAGGCCGCCTGGCTTGGCATATTTCCTGGCCTGTGCATCTCTATGACACTGCTGGGAATCAACCTGCTGGGCGATGCCCTTCAGGACAAGCTTGATCCATATTCGAAGGGGAAATCATGACTTCAGGGCCACTTCTGCAGGTCGATCACCTGCAGCTTGAGACCCGCCAGCAAGCGAAGCGGGTCGTTGATGACATCAGTTTTTCTGTCAATCGCGGCGAGATTGTTGGTATCGTTGGGGAATCCGGATCGGGCAAGAGCCTGACCGCACGTGCCGTCATGCGTCTGGAGCCGCCTGCGATAGCGCGGGTGGGTGGAACGATCCGGTTCGAAGACCAGAACGTGACCACCATGCCTTCCGGTGCCTTGCGCAAAATGCGCGGGGCCAAAGTGGGGATGGTGTTCCAGGAACCCATGACGTCGCTGAATCCGTCCATGACCATTGGCCGTCAGCTGGATGAAGCGCTGGCGCTGCACAGCAAGTATTCGGCAAAGCAGCGGCGCGATCTGACGATCCGGATGCTGACGCGCATTGGCATTCAGAATCCGGAAAAATCCCTGTCCGCCTATCCGCATCACTTTTCAGGCGGTATGCGTCAGCGGATTATGCTGGCCGCTGTCATGCTGGTCAAACCTGCTTTATTGATTGCTGACGAACCTACCACGGCCCTGGATGCGATTGTGCAGCGGGACGTGCTGGAACTGATGGTGGAACTGACGCGCGAACAGGGCACAGCCGTTCTGCTGATCAGCCACGATTTGCCCATGGTTGCCCGCTATACCGACAAAATCATCGTCATGGAACATGGACGAATTGTGGAGCAGGGGCCAACCGCACAAATTATCAGTTCGCCGCGTCATCCCTATACGCGCAAACTGCTATCTTCACTTCCTGTGCGTGGTCCGGCAAGGACTATCAACAGGGACGTGACACCGATAGTGCAGGCAAAGCATATAATTGTGGACTATCCGGGTCGTGGCGGACTTTTCCGCAAAAATCCCGATGTGCGTGCCCTGCATGGCATAGACCTGGAAATTCATCCACAGGAGGTGCTGGCGTTGGTGGGCGGCTCCGGTTCCGGTAAAACCACGCTGGGCTGGACCATAGCCGGTCTGCTTAAAAAAACGGACGGTGAACTGCGCTTTGCTGGCGAGCCCGTTGACCGTAGCAATGCGAGCTGGCAGAACTATCGACAGGACTGTCAGATGGTTTTTCAGGATCCGTATTCTTCGCTGGATCCGCGCATGACCATTCGCCAGCTGCTGCAGGAGTCCTTGCGCACGGTGCCACAGATGGATGATCGTGTGCGCAACCGCCGTATTGATGAAGTGTTGGATGAAGTGGGTCTGGCGGCAGGCGAGTATGCCGATCGTTACCCGCATGCCTTGT
>JBEBTQ010000393.1:0-3521 GCA_040393685.1 Advenella kashmirensis
GCGGGTCATCTCTGTCACTTCCTCTGGGCGCTCGTCAACCAGCAGGACGATCAGGGTTGCGTCGGGATAGTTGGTGGTAATGGAATGCGCAATATGCTGCATCATGACCGTTTTACCCGATTTCGGGCTGGCGACGATCAGGGCGCGCTGGCCTTTACCGATAGGTGAAAAAATGTCCAGAATACGGCCGGTATTGTTTTCTTCGCTTTTGATATCGCGTTCAAGCAGCAGGGGTTCGTCCGGATGCAGTGGCGTCAGGTTCTCGAACATGATGCGATGTTTCATCAGTTCGGGAGACACACCATTGACGTTTTCTACTTTGACCAGAGCGAAATAGCGCTCGCCGTCTTTTGGGACACGTACTTCGCCTTCAATCGAATCACCTGTGTGAAGATTGAAACGGCGGATTTGTGAGGGGGAGATATAGATGTCGTCGGTACTGGCGAGGTAGGAAGTTTCGGGGGAGCGAAGAAAGCCAAAGCCGTCAGGCAAGACTTCCAGCACACCATCCCCGAAAATTTGTTCGCCCATTTTTGCGCGACGCTTCATGATGGCAAACATTAATTCCTGCTTGCGGAAGCGGTTGGCGTTTTCGATTTCCAGGCCGGCAGCCATATCGAGCAGCTGCGACACATGCAGTGCCTTTAATTCATTAAGGTGCATTATTTATAGTATGAATAGATAAGAATAGGAATAAGGGGGTGGCGGACTGACGAATGAGCCCGCGCGATAAAAAGAACTTAGATGGATTCGTCGATGAATCCGGTCAGCTGGGTTTTATTGACTGCGCCAACCTTGGTCGCAACAGCTTCGCCGTTTTTGAATACCATCAGTGTTGGAATGCCACGGATGCCAAAACGGGCAGCCACTTCGGGGTGGTCCTGAACGTCGACCTTGACGACCTGTACACGGCCTTCGTAGTCGCGGGAGACTTCCTCGAGCAACGGCGCAATGGCCTTGCATGGACCGCACCAGGGCGCCCAGTAGTCAACCAGCACCGGTACTTCAGATTGCAGCACTTCGGCTTCAAATGTTTTGTCGGTTGCGTGTTTAATCAGATCGCTCATAATGTTTCGGTGACAGTTGCCAAGAATAATCAGAATTGAAATTTAACGTATTTGGGAGGGCCCCCGACTGGGGACGATCAAAGCGAATGGTTTTGATGTGAGCTGCAACGGAATGGATTTCAGTCTGGATCCCATTCCCGGCCGATGATGCCAGGTCAGTCGAAGGAGGGGTACCCTTGACGGACATACAGCAGCCAAATGCGTCTGTAGTTAATTGTAAGAATACCATTTATCGATAAAGATTGTCGGAAAGCGTGATTATTGAGCGACAAAAAACACATTGAACACGTAAAATGTCTGTTTTTTTGAACAGTATTGAGAAACACGTGGCCGCCAAGCAAAGCTATGACGAAGCATCCATCCGGGTCCTGAAAGGCCTGGAGCCCGTGCGTGAACGCCCGGGCATGTACACCCGCACCGAGAATCCCCTTCATATTATCCAGGAGGTCATCGACAATGCTGCCGATGAAGCACTGGCAGGATTCGGCAAACAGATCACCGTTACCGTCAACATCGATGGCAGCATGACTGTGGAAGATGATGGTCGGGGTATTCCCGTTGGTCTGCATCCCGAAGAAAAGGCGCCGGTTGTGGAAATCGTCTTTACCCGTCTGCATGCCGGCGGCAAATTCGACAAGAAGGCCGGTGGTGCTTACGCTTTTTCCGGTGGCTTGCATGGTGTGGGGGTATCGGTAACCAATGCGCTTTCAACGCGGATGGAAGTCACGGTGTGGCGTGACAGTGCCGAATATCAGCTGGTTTTTGCCGATGGCGGCTATGTAAAGACGCCGCTGAACCGTAAGGGCGACGCCGTACCACGCAAGAAAACCGGTACGCGCGTGCGCATCTGGCCCGATCCCAAATACTTCGATACCGCCCAGATCCCCATGAATGAACTTGTCAGGCTGTTGCGCAGCAAGGCAGTGCTCATGCCGGGTGTGACTGTCGTCCTGGTCAACGAGAAAACGGGCGAAGAAAAGAAATGGTTATATGAAAAAGGACTCACTGGTTACCTCACGGAGGCCTTGTCCGGTGAAGAGCTGCTGGTGCCGGTCTTTGCCGACAGCCAGTATGCCGACAAAACCAGCGATTATTTTGCCGACGGCGAGGGTGCCGAGTGGGCTGTTGCCTGGACCGCTGAAGGGCAGGTCGTCAGGGAATCGTATGTCAACCTGATTCCCACATCTGCAGGCGGTACACACGAAGCCGGTCTGCGCGAAGGTCTTTATAACGCGCTTAAAAGCTTTATCGAGCTGCATAATCTGCTGCCCAAAGGCATCAAACTGCTGCCCGAGGATGTGTTTTCCCGCGCCAGTTTTGTGCTGTCAGCCAAGGTGCTGGATCCGCAGTTTCAGGGGCAGATCAAAGAGCGGCTTAACAACCGCGATGCAGTCAGACTGGTCGGCGGTTTTGCGAAAACCTCCTTCGAGCTGCGACTCAACAGCAACGTGGAAGCGGGCAAAAAACTGGCTGAACTGGCCATCCGTCAGGCGCAGGTCCGTACGCGCTCGGCGCAGAAAGTGGAAAAACGCAAGAGTTCCGGTGTAGCTGTTCTTCCCGGCAAGCTTACCGATTGTGAATCGTCTGACAGCACGCGTACCGAAGTCTTTCTGGTAGAGGGCGATTCGGCCGGCGGATCGGCCAAAATGGGCCGCAACAAAGAGTTTCAGGCTGTCCTGCCGCTGCGCGGTAAAGTGCTCAATTCCTGGGAAGTGGAAAAGGATCGTTTGTTTGCCAACAACGAGATTCACGATATCGCAGTGGCGATTGGCGTGGATCCTCACGGTCCGAATGACAATCCCGATCTGTCGGGTCTGCGTTATCGCCGCATCTGCATTCTGTCGGATGCCGACGTGGATGGTTCACATATTCAGGTACTGCTGCTGACACTTTTCTATCGTCACTTTCCGCGTCTTGTCGAGAACGGCTTTGTCTTTATCGCCAAGCCGCCGCTGTTTCGCGTAGATGTGCCCGCCCAGGGCAAGCGTCCGGCGCGCAAGCTTTACTGCCTGGATGAGTCTGAACTCGAAGCCGTGCAGGACAAGCTGGTGCAGAAGGATGGCGTCAAGCCTGCTTCACTGAGCATCAGCCGATTCAAGGGTCTGGGCGAGATGAGTGCCGAGCAGTTGTGGGAGACCACCATGAACCCCGACACGCGGCGTCTTTTACCCGTGGGCTATGGCGAACTCACCGCCGATCAGACGCGCAGCATGTTCGATATGCTGATGGGCAAAGGTGAGTCGGCGCAGCGACGCAGCTGGCTCGAAGACAAAGGTAACTTAGCTGAAGTGGATGTGTAATGACTGATCAAGATCAAACGGACCTGTTTGAAGCAGAGCGTCCCGACGACGAAACAATCACCCTGGGCCTGTATGCAGAGCAGGCTTATCTGGATTATGCGGTTTCAGTCGTGCGCGGGCGGGCCTTGCCCGATGTCGGCGATGGCCAGAAACC
>JBEBTQ010000394.1:0-3515 GCA_040393685.1 Advenella kashmirensis
CGGCGCCGCACAGGCCACGCTTCTTGGCGGCGGAGCGATGGTGCCATTGACACATGCGGCGCTGATCAACGGTACTGCCGGCCATGTGCTGGATTTCGATGACGCGCATTTGCCATCGCGCGTGCATCCGTCGGTTCCCCTGTGGCCGGCCATTCTGGCACTGTGCGAGCATGAAGGGCTGTCAGGCAGGCAGGCACTGACTGCATTTGCTGTCGGGGTCCAAATTCAGACTCGCCTTGCGGCGCTGATGGGAGAGAGTCACTACCGGCTTGGCTGGCACAATACGGCGACGCTCGGAAGCTTCGGCGCCACGGCGGCTCTGGGCTGGTTGCGTAAGCTTTCCACTGATCAGCTGTGTCATGCGTTTGGCATTACTGCCAGTCAGACAGGTGGCTTAAGGGCATCATTCGGCACCTCATGCAAGCCGCTACATGCCGGCCGCGCTGCAGCTCATGGCCTGTTCGCCACGGGACTGGCCAAACAGCAATTTGATGCCCGGCCCGACATATTCGACGTACCCGATGGTTTTGCTGCGCTTTATGCCGATGACACTTTTCCTGAAGCGGCTATTCAGCGCGATGACAATTGGGATATTCGCCAGGTCATTTTCAAATATCACGCCTCATGCTATGGAACCCAGGCGCCGGTAGAGGCTGCTCTCAGGTTCGATAGACCCGATCCTGCATCGGTCGCTTCAGTGCGCGTCGGTGTGGAAACACAATATATGTCAGTCTGCAATATTCAAGACCCGCAGACGGCGGCACAGGCCCGCTTCAGCATACGTCATATGGTTGCGCTCGCACTCGAGGGCAGGGATACGGCCAGTCAACAGGCATTCAGCGCTGGTTGCCTTGCCGATCCGGCAATTGCCGCATGGCGGGACCGCATCACCGTGTATGGGGATGCCGCCATTTCGCGGGCCAACTCCCGTATCGATCTCGAATTCACTGATGGTACGCAACGGAGCGTGACGGTCGATGCCAGCCGTCCCGAAACGGATCTTGAGCGACAACAGCAGCGACTCTGTGGCAAATCAGCCGCTTTGCTGCGGGAACAATACGCTTTGGGCAGTGAACAAACGTTGCATGATCGAATCCTGGATATGGCCAGGGTGCCCGATCTGCGTAAATGGATGGAAGACTTTCGCCTTTGGGAGAGTCAGAACCGTCTTGAACAATATGAACACAACAATACAGGAGAATAGCAATGGGAGCCTATGTCATTGACAGTGCACTGTTTCGGGATCAGTTCGGAACCGAAAAAATGCGTGATTTATTCAGCGACGAGACCACTGTGCAACGCTGGCTGGACGTAGAGGCAGCTCTGGCAAAAGTGCAGGTGGAGCTCGGAATCATTCCCAGGGAAGCTGGAGAAGAAATTCAGAGAAAAAGCAAGGTTGAAAACATTGATCTTGCCGAACTGAAGCGGGAAATGGATCGCACCGCCCATCCCATTGTTCCCTTGCTGCGAGCAATGAAGAAAGCATGCGACGACGAAGCGGGAGAATTCATACACTGGGGAGCAACGACACAGGACATTATGGACACCGGCACGATTCTTCAGGTGCGCGATGCACTGGATGAAATCGAGGGTGCCTATCGCGAGCTCTATGAGAATGCGCGGCGACTGGCTGAAAACTACCGCGACCAGGTCATGGTCGGGCGTAGCCATGGTCAGCATGCACTTCCCATTACCTTTGGCTTCAAAGCGGCCGGCTGGGCCGAAGAACTCCGCCGCAATTACGCCAGACTAAAACAGATGCGTGAGCGAGTACTTGTCGGACAATTTTCCGGTGCGGTGGGAACGCTGGCTGCATTGGGCGAACAGGGTATGACCGTTCAACAAAAGTTGTTTGAAGAACTTGGGCTGGGCTGCCCCACGATCACGTGGCATACCTCCAGGGACAATATTGCAGAATTGATATGTGTTCTGGCCATTGCCTGCGGTACCGCAGGGAAAATCGCACATGAAATATTCAGCCTGCAGAAAACCGATGTTGCCGAACTTGAAGAACCGTTTGCGCCAGGCAAGGTGGGTAGCAGTACGATGCCTCACAAGAGAAATCCTCCCGTGTGTGAGGGGGTGATAGCGCTTGCGCGTGTAGTGCGCACGACCGTTCCGTTGGCGATTGAGGCGATTGTTGCCGATCACGAACGCGATAAGGTTGTGCTGCAGACGGAAAGAGAGTTTATCGGAAAGGTATTTAACATGACGCATGCCGCGATCAAAAAGATGATCTTTGTGACGGGGCAATTGAGCGTACGAACAGAGAATATGGAGAAAAATCTCTTCGCCCAGAATGGACTGCTGATGTCAGAAGCCGTCATGATGGGGCTGAGCGACGCATTGGGCAGGCAGGAGGCCCATGACATCGTGTACCGGATCTGCATGGACGTCTTTGAAAAAAATGGATCGCTCAAAGAGGCACTGCTCGCCGATCCCGATGTGTCAGGACGTTTGAAGGAGGAGGATATAGAACGGATGCTTGAGCCACACGGATACATTGGCCATGCAGGCGATTTCGTGGATCAGGTGCTGGCAAACTCGCTGGACTGACCCGATAGTGATGGGCCCCAAAGGCCCATCAACGCTTTTGCGTTTTATTTTTCAAACTGGCCAAACGCTTCCATCGCGCGTACCGAGTAAACATAGGCAGCGCCGGCATTGAGCGCAATGGCAGTTCCGAGTGCTTCGCTTAGTTCCGCTTCTGTCGCGCCTGCCTGGCGCGCGGCGGATGCATGGGATGAAATACATCCATCGCAACGTGTCGTGACTGCAACGGCCAGAGAAATGAGTTCCCGAGTTTTGGCATCAAGCGCCGAGCCACTTGCCTGTGCCTTGTTGAGTCCCTGATAGGCGTCGAAAACGGCATGATTGGCCTGTGCAAAGGTTTTTGCGGATTGGCGCAGGTTAGCCAATTGATCTTTCCAGTTATTGAGCATTGATTTATCTCCAAAAAATGTGCGTTTTACTATTTAGAACGCTGTATTGTATATCGGGAAGTTAATGGTACACTTTCGAATAACCCATTGCAAGTATGAAGAATTGAACCCATTGTCAAAGGTGTGAAATGAAGGAAATTGACGTACAGGATCTGCCGTTAG
Source organism: Advenella kashmirensis (assembly GCA_040393685.1). Taxonomy (GTDB): domain Bacteria; phylum Pseudomonadota; class Gammaproteobacteria; order Burkholderiales; family Burkholderiaceae_B; genus Advenella; species Advenella kashmirensis_C. The sequence continues at coordinate 3,105 of JBEBTQ010000394.1, forward strand.
CGGGAATAAAGGTCATCGAATTCTGTTCTGTTGCAGCCGGTCCGTTTTGCGGCATGTTATTGGCGGACATGGGCGCAGAGGTCATCAAGGTTGAGCCACCAGACGGCGATACGCTCAGGCAGTGGCCACCACTCAATAATGGCTACAGCGAAAATTTTGCCTCTCTGAATCGAAATAAATTGTCTGCCCGGTTGAATCTGAAGGAGGAGGATGATCTGCGTCTGGCCAGGCAGATGATCCTGAGTGCAGATGTCGTCATCGAGAATAACCGGCCCGGCGTCATGAAGCGACTGGGACTGGATTTCGAGCGATTCTCCCAGCAAAAGCCCGCCCTTGTGTACTGCTCCATATCCGCCTATGGCCAGAGTGGTCCCCGTTCGTCCGAAGGAGGATTTGATCTCACCATGCAGG
>JBEBTQ010000395.1:0-3511 GCA_040393685.1 Advenella kashmirensis
GCGGGAGTCGAACCCGCGTCCAGAAAAAATTCAGTAAACCAGATATACAGCTTAGATTACATAATACCACAACAACAGCGAAAAAACAACGACACCGGTGGCTCAGAACTCGTTGTATTTCAACAAGTTACTTCTGCTCTGCATCCAAAAGTGACGTATGCAGCTGAGCCGGATCCTGAGCCGAAAGCAGACTATTTCTGATCCTCGTCCAACAGCTTTTGCCAGCCGTCCTTGCCGATTTCACTCACGACCTGGATATTTCGCTCGAAGATGACGCCAGGATCCGGATATTGCTCGGCGGCGCGATCCAGGCTGTCTTCTCGCAACAAATGCAGGATCGCATACGGCGCGCGGTTCGTATAATTGCTGATATCGTCCGGTTCTGTGTCGGCAAACTGATAGAGAGGATGAAAGCTGGCGATCTGGATTTCACCGATCAGTTCCATGCTGTCCAGAACCGCGTCAGCAATGTCAAGGTAATCGTTGAACGCATCAAACTGCTCGAACATACAGGGAACCACCAGAAGCGTTGTATCAACCTGCTCGGCTGGCGTATCAACCAACAGCTGCAATTCACTCTGCAGCTCTGCCGTGAGTGACTCTACATCCTCAGCCGCGCTGATCACAATTCGCACCTGTTCCTTTACGTAAACACTTTTGGCAAAGGGGCAGAGATTGAGCCCAATAACGGCCTTTTCAAGCCATTGGCGCACGCGGCGTTCTACGAGACGAGTATCGTTCATGATCAGAGTATGGGGATGAATGAATAAAAAAGGGATAACCGGCACAGTATTATCGCAGCATTTCCCGGGTGCGGGTATAACCGCCTGTGACACTCACTTAACTTGGTAAAATAGACGGTTTATACGAAAAATTCGGGGCCGTGAATCTGGCCTTATACGCATGACAGATACTAGCACAAACGCGGTTTTCATCATTACAAGCAGCGGCAACGCCCCTTACGGGAACGTGGGGAACGTTGGAAACCTGGCGAGCACAGGCAACAGCGGAAATTCCGGCACTGGCGATCAGCAGGTCGCAGCTGAAGACACCCAACCTCTGACCGACGAAACCTTGCCGGCCAGCGAATATACACCTGGCTTTGCCAGTCTGTTAGCGACGGTCAATTCGGTCAATGAATTTGCACCGGGCAGCCGCATAGCCGTTGTCCAGTACTCGGCTTATCCTTTTACTGCTGCGGAACATGAGACGCTGATCCATCGCATCGATTATCTGATGGACTATTCGGGAAATGAACAGATCAAGGCGTTTGATCGTCAGCTGGGTAATAATCAAAGCATCGCCGCCTTCAGTGAATTGACAAGTCTGTTGTGGTTTCTGCAGATCGGTCAGCATCACGGACTCTATGCCCCGGCCAAACGCGTCTTCAAGATGTCCGCGGGTCCGCGTCTTTTTTCCAAAATTGCTGACAGTGCGCATTATTCTTCCAACGCGAAGGGGCGTTACGTCTTTCCCAATGCCACACTCGCCGCCAACGCCACCGGCAATATGGCGTTGCAGTTTTCCAATGCCTTCTGGAGTCTTGACCCAAATCTGGTGCCCTCTCTTATCAGCACCCTTGAACAGATGATTCAAACTCTTGTCGCGGCCGAAGAACGCAATGAGCCCGCGTCTGTGGAATGCCTATTATATAAACTGATCGATGCGGCGAAAATTTTCTACGACCTGAAACCACCCGTCGCGCAGCCGACAGAAGCCGCTACCGCCTGATCGTTGTGCAGATACGATAAACAGTCGCATCTACATCGGCCTGCCAGCCGGGCAATGACAACTGAAATGTATCCTGGAGTTTTTGCGTACAGAGCCGGCTGTTCAGTGGCCGCCTGGCGCGGCTTGCATAACTGGTTGAACTGACAGGAATCACCTGCCTGAGGGACAGATCCACGCCATTTTGCTTCATGCGGGCGAAGATATGACAAGCGTAATCAAACCAGCTGACCTCTCCATTGGCAGCCAGATGATAAATTCCATCAAATTTGCCTGGATGGCTGCATGCCAGTTTCATTGCATGGGCTGTCACGTCCGCGATCAGCCGTGCATGAGTTGGCGAGCCAATCTGGTCATCCACCACACTTAACATTTCCCGTTCCCTGGCGAGCTGCATCATCGTTTGCAGAAAACTGCTCCCCTGGTCGGCGTAAATCCAGCTGCAGCGGAAAATCAGATGCCGGCAGCCACTTGCCTTGATCGCATCATCAGCGGCCAGCTTGCTGGCGCCGTACACATTGCAGGAGCAGGCTGTATCCGTTTCGCGCCAGGGACGTGAGCCCGATCCGTCAAAGACATAATCGGTGGAATAATGAACCATCAGGGCATCGCACTCCAGAGCAGCGCGCGCCAGCATGGCAGGGGCTTCGGTATTGATAAGTCTGACTGCCGACTTGTTGTCTTCTGCGTCATCCACAGCCGTCCAGGCGGCGGCGTTGACAATCACATTGGGCTTCTGGTCTGCGACGAAGTGGTACACGGCAGACGGATTCCAGAAATCCACATGGCGATCCGGCGCTATGATCTGTCCGAGTGAGGTCAGCCTCCTGCTCAAGGCACTCCCCAGCTGACCTGACCGTCCGAAAAGCAAAATTTTCATGGATATTGTCTCTTGCCCTGCCGATCAACCGGGCAGCAGCTGCCTGCCCTTTTATTCAGGATCGTTGAACAGTTTACCGGTGTGCCGGGCGAAAAACGCGCTCACATCGTCGACTATCAGGAACACGGCGGGAATGACCAGCAGGCTTAAAAATGTGGAAGTGATCAGGCCGCCAAGAACGGCAATCGCCATGGGTGAACGAAAGGTTGGGTCAGCCGTCCCCCAGCCCACTGCCAGTGGTACCATTCCGGCACCCATTGCCAGCGTTGTCATCAGAATTGGCCGGGCACGCTTGTGGCAGGCATCCCTGAGTGCATCCATGCGACTCATGCCCTTTTCCCGGATCGCAAGAATGGCATATTCAACGAGCAGTATCGAATTCTTGGTGGCGATCCCCATCAGCATGATCAATCCGATCAAAGACGGCATGGAGAAACTTTTCTGCGCAATCATCAGTCCCACAAATGCCCCACCCAGCGATAATGGCAAAGCGGCCAAAATCGTAAAGGGGTGCAGAAACTGTTTGAACAGAAGAACCAGTACGACATAAATGCAGACGATACCAATGATGATGGCCAGGCCGAAACTCTGAAACAGTTCCTCCATGACTTCCGCGTCGCCAATATCAATAACGGAGACGCTGGCAGGCAATGAACGCATCGCAGGCAGGTCCCGTACCTGTTTGACGACATCGCCCAGAGCGACGCCAGAGAGCTCTATTTCAAACGTGATATTACGGGCACGATCGTAACGATTGATCACCGCGGGACCACCACCCAGACGTACGTCCGCCACACTGCTCAGGGGAACCGGCCCCTTGGCGCCTGGCACTTGCAGGTTCTCAATAAAATCCAGATCCTGGATGGCCCATTTCTTCAATGCCACGACAATGGGAATCTGGCG
>JBEBTQ010000396.1:0-3498 GCA_040393685.1 Advenella kashmirensis
GCTTGCAACAGGCGTGAGGCGGACAGGTCGCCCCCAAACGCCAGCAGGCCATCGGGTTCTTTCAGTGCCTGGCAGGCCGGAGGAAAGGGCTCGCCGTTATCAAGGCAGGGCAGTGTAATCATGGTGGCCAGAAAACCGGAGGCAACGGATTATTCGATACTGTGATAATGCGTCGTAAACACGCCGCTGGCCCGGTCCTGCAGGTACAGCTTCAGGGTATGGGATACGGTGCGAAACGACAGTTCATCCCAGGGGATGTCATCCAGACTGAAAAATTTTGCTTCCAGCGATTCGGGGCCCGGGTCCAGACGCTCGCTTGTGACCGTTGCCAGAAAATACATATGCACCTGATTAACGCGCGGTACATCCAGCACCGTAAACAGTCTGCCCAGCGAGATATCGGCGCCGGCTTCTTCATCGGTCTCACGCATGGCACCCTGACTGGTTGTTTCGGACAGCTCCATGAAGCCGGCCGGCAGGGTCCAGGTGTCATAGCGGGGCTCAATGGCGCGACGGCACAGCAGAATCTTGTCGTTCCAGACCGGAACGGTACCAACCACAATCAATGGATTGCGATAATGAACGGCGCCACAATGATTGCAGACGTCACGTTCACGGTTGTCATCGGGCGGCACCAGACGGGTTAGCGGATTGCCACACTGGCTGCAGAAAGCCTGAGTTGTGGGAGCTGGAAAATAGTGCAAAGCGCTGGGTAACGTCATAGTGTTTTTTCTGGTGCGATGGTGTCAGGCATAGTGTAAACAATAATGCCCGGTTATTGGCAAAAAGCGTCAGCCTGCGACTGGCTCTCGCACAAAACCCAGCCTTGCAGGAATATGCATATTGTCCAGCCAATGCATGGGTGCCGTCAGGCGGGTGGCAACGTCCAGGGACACCCGCAATGTACTGCCTTCCTGTAATGCCTGCAGATGTGCCTGGTCCACCGGTGTTGCGGCAACCGATGAGTCGTTCGTTTCGGGCATGACCAGCAGATGGGCGCTCAGCAGGCCCATATCGCGGCCAGCCAGCATAGCCGCACCGTGTTCCGTCTGCATATACAGGCGGCCCTCTTCATCCAGCAACCATTGGCTGATCCGGGTGACGGGCAGTTCGTTATGGGTGAGGAGCGTTTGCATATCGTTGGCCAGGCGAACAATATAAGGAGCAGCAGCAAGATCCACAAACACCCGTTGCGGGCCGTTCTGGAAGAACCATTCGCCGGCCTCGTTTGCCGCGTAGTTGCGATTCATGAACTGGCGGATCTGTTCATTGGTGATTTTCTCGCCGCTTTGTCCCTTGCGGGCATCGCCATAGGGATGCAGCAGCCAGTCGCCCTGGGCGCTGAGCGACAGCCAGCCATAGACCGCCGGTACATTGGGCCACTTTTGCATGGCTCCCAGAACTTGTTCATCCATGATCTGTGTTCCTTTGCATGATTACGCGTGTGCTGATGATGATAACGTTAGTCGCGCCACTCAGCCCCGCAAGAGGTGTCCTGCCGGCAAGAAAGTGGCGCTGCAAGTGTATGAGCGTCTGTGACGACCGCCAGTGACAACCGCGTGGCCAGGCCCGTGTCTTGTTGCCATCTGCGCTTTGCATTATTATAGAAAGACAGCTTTTTGCCCATCATGCGATACGGCCGCTATCGGGGCACAGATGCGAACAGAGTAAATAACAGGAGTTGAACATGACACCATTGAATGAAGCAGATATTGGCATTGCGCTGGCCTCGCTCGATGGCTGGGCGCTGGATGAAGACGGCAAAGCGTTGCGGCGACAGTTTGTTTTTGACTCATTTATTCAGGCCTTTGGCTTCATGACCCAGGTCGCGCTGCTGGCCCAGCAGGCAGACCATCATCCGGAATGGAGCAATGTCTATAACAAGGTTGATATCCGCCTGACCACGCACGATGCTAACGGATTAACGCAGCGGGATGTCAGGCTGGCGCAGGCAATTGATACGCTTTGATTCACCGATATTGCAGGACCATTCAGAAGGTCGTTGGACAGGCGTAACAGAGCGTGTTCGTGGCCGATTGGCATTTTCTGTAATCTGCGACCTTTTTTCGAAACAGAAAATAAAACAAATGCTATAAAAATAAAAGAAAAAAATAATTTATTGCGTTATTTTTTAAATTCAGGCATGAATTCACCCTGATTTTATGTGCGTGGTATTGTTTCCAAATAACAGTGACATCTGGAGACATCTTATGGAAACGCTCGATTTGAACTCCGTCCAAAAACATGGTTGTGCTGATCCGCAAGCGGTGGCGCCGTCAGCAGACTGGACCATTGATCAGAACTGGGAAGCCTATACGCAGCAAGAGCATGGCGTCTGGAAAACGCTTTATGAGCGACAAAGCAAATTGCTGCCCGGACGCGTATGCGACGAGTATCTGGCTTGCATGAAGCAAATGCCCATTACCGCAGATGAAATTCCCGACTTTCGTCGCGTGAATGATTTGCTGATGAAGCACACCGGCTGGCAGATTGTGGCTGTGCCCGGTCTGGTGCCCGATGACGTGTTTTTCACGCACATTGCCAACCGGCGCTTTCCGGCCGGCCAGTTCATCCGCTCCAAAGACAAACTGGATTACCTGCAGGAGCCCGATGTTTTTCATGATGTTTTCGGGCACGCTCCCATGCTCATGAATCCGGCAATTGCCGACTTCATGCAGGCTTACGGCCAGGGTGGACTGAAAGCGCTTGAGCGCGGCATTCTGCCATTCATCTCGCGCCTGTACTGGTACACCATTGAGTTTGGTCTCGTTCAGCAAAAGGACGGTATTCGTATTTATGGTGCGGGCATCAGCTCGTCGTTTACCGAAAGCCAGTATTGTCTGGAAGACGACTCGCCCAACCGGATCGGTTTCGATCTGGAACGGGTCATGCGTACGGATTATCGGATTGATGATCTGCAGAAAAGCTATTTTGTCATTAACGAGCTGGATGACTTGTTCGAGCTGGCGCAGATTGATTTCGACCCAATCTATGCACGCATCCTTGACCTGCCCACGTATACACCGGATCAGATTGTGTCGGGTGATCGGGTATTGCATCCCGGAACGCTGCGTTATCATCGCCAGAAGGCTGCACGCGCCGAAGGCAGCGATTGAGCGCCGCTCCCCGTTGAATTTATCGCGGGTTTGCCGTCATTTCTTTTGGAGATCCAGCCGGCCGGCAGACAAACACCGTTGCCTTCTGTCGTTCGGCCTGTCCTGCGAGGTCGTCAACCCGCTTAATTGACGCTGAATAAAGTGCTACTATGGAACCGCAAGCGCCCGACTAGCGGCCCCGTTCAGTTCCCGAAAAGGTGTGAGGATTCCATGAGTGTCGATTTCAGTCAGTTCTTTAATGGCCCGATTCGTGACAGCCTGATTGCGCAGGTTTCCGGCTATCTGGATATTTCCCGCCAGCCGGCGACCACTGCATACGACAAGGCGGTCGCACTGGTTATTGGTGCGATGGCACGGCAGGCGGGTAAGCCCGAGGGGGCGC
>JBEBTQ010000397.1:0-3496 GCA_040393685.1 Advenella kashmirensis
GTCGAAAAAGCCAATATCCAGATCGGTCAGATGCAGATGATTGACCGAGACATCGCATGTGACTGGCAGGCCCTGGGATTTGGCCTGACGGATGAGCTCAATGCCGGCAGCACTGGATACACGACACAGATGCAGGCGTGTACCGGTGGTTTTCTGCAGTTCGAACAATGTGTGCAGCGCAATGGTTTCTGCCTGTTCCGGCACGCCCACCAGGCCCAGTCGCGAAGCAAACGCGCCGCTGGCAGCAACGCCTCGGGACAGAGCCGCTTCCATTGGACTTAACCATACCGTATAGCCGTAGGTCCCGGCATACTGCATGCTTCGCAGCAGCACACCTGTATCCATAAGCGGCAGTGCTGCCTGAGAAAACGCAACGCATCCTGCCTCGGTGAGCTCTGCCATTTCAGTAATGACCTTGCCTTCCAGTCGCATTGTCACGGCGCCCAGCGGATACAGATTCGCCTGGTGCAACTGACGTGCACGGTGCTTCAGCATTTCCACCAGTCCGGGTTCGTCCAGCGGCGGATCGGTGTCAGGTGGCAGCACCAGGCTGGTCACGCCGCCGGCCAGCGCCGCCTGCATTTCCGATTCCAGCGTGGCGCGATGCTCAAACCCCGGCTCGCGCAGGCGCACTGAGAGGTCAACCAGACCTGGAATGACCAGCTTGCCACTCGCATCGATTACCTTTGCACCATCAAACCCTTCTGGTTCCTGATCTGTGCTGACAATCCGTCCGGCAGCGATGTAAAGATTACCGGTTTCATCGGTACCGGAAACCGGGTCAAGCAGCCTGCCGCCTTTGATTACTAATTTCACTGAGATGCTCCCGCTACGATGCTCATGACTGCCATTCTGACGGCAATCCCGAATGTCACCTGATTCAATATGACCGCTTGCGGCCCGTCTGCGACGGCCGAATCAATTTCCACGCCCCGGTTCATGGGCCCTGGATGCATAACGATGGCATCGGGCTTGGCGTAGGCCAGCTTGTCGTGGGTCAGGCCATAATGCTTGAAGTATTCCTGTGATGATGGCAGCAGTGCGCCCTTCATCCGCTCATTCTGCAGACGCAGCACCATGACCACGTCGACATCCCGCAGGCCCTCACGCATATCGGTGAACACTTTGACGCCCATCTGTTCAAGTCCGCCGGGCAGCAGTGTCAATGGACCGATAGCGCGCACTTCGGCAGCGCCCAGTGTCGTAAGGGCGTGAATATCGGAGCGTGCCACACGTGAGTGCAGAATATCGCCAACAATGGCCACTGTGAGACCAGAAAAATCTTTCTTGAAATGCCGGATGGTATACATATCCAGCAACCCCTGAGTGGGGTGGGCATGTCGTCCGTCGCCGGCATTGATCACATGAATATGCGGTTCAACATTGCGTGCAATCAGATACGGCGCCCCACTGGCTTCATGGCGCACCACAAAAATATCGGCCTGCATGGCCGTCAGATTGCTGATGGTGTCGAGCAGCGACTCGCCCTTGGCCGTGGACGAGACATTGATGTTCAGGTTGTAGACATCGGCAGACAGTCGCTTGGCCGCTATTTCAAATGTGGTACGAGTACGCGTGGAGTTTTCAAAGAAGAGATTGAACACGCTCTTGCCGCGCAGCAGTGGCACTTTTTTGACATCGCGCTCCGCCATGGGCACGAAGGTCTGGGCCGTATCCAGAATGTGCGTCAGGATGTCGCGTGGCAGGCCTTCAGTAGACAGCAGATGGGTCAGCTCGCCATGCCGGTTCAGTTGCGGATTAAACATGGCGGCTTTCCTCTTCCATGGTCAGGGTGAATCGTGAATCATCATCGGTGGCCAGTACATAATTGCGGCCACGGGGCAACGGCAGGACACCACCGCAGATATCCGGTGCAATCGGCAATTCGCGGCCGCCCCGGTCAATCAGCACACCCAGTCTGACCGATGCTGGACGTCCATAATCATACAGTTCGTTGATCGCGGCACGAATGGTCCTTCCGGTAAACAGGATGTCATCAATCAGAAAAATGTGGCTGCCTTCAACTTCGAAAGGCACATGACTTGGCTGGGTCTGCGAATGCAGTCCGATACGACTGAAGTCGTCGCGATGCAGACTGGTATTGAGAGTGCCTGCCTCATTAGGCAGTTTGAGGTCGGCGCAGAGTCGCCGTGCAAGCCAAGCGCCTCCCGAATAAATACCGACAAGAAATGTATTGGCCGGATCGGTGCCCTGCAATTTCTCGCTGAGGGCGTTTTTCAGTTGCGCGTAGAGTTCTTCGGCGCTGGGCAGACTACCTGACATGGTTTTCCTATCCTTGTTAGCAAAGGTGCCGTTATTTTAAGCTATCCAGATAGCGTTGAAGAATAACTGCGGCTGCCATCGCATCATCTTCTTCATGTGTGCCCAGAATCTGCTGCGCTTCCATGCTCGAGCCACGCTCATCGACAAGCTCAACCTGCAGACCATAGCGGCCATGCAGCTGATTGGCAAAGCGTCGTGCATATTTAGAGGCGGGCTGCTCATCTCCGGTCAGCGTAAGCGGCAGCCCCACCACCACTTTGTCCGGCTGCCATTCCTTCAGGATGGCGGCAATGCGGGCGAAACGGCCATCGCGGGTGGCCTCGCGAATGATAGTAAGGGGACGAGCCTGCCGTGTGAGCGTGTTACCCAGCGCCACGCCCGTCTTTTTGATACCGACATCAAATGCCAGCAGAGTTTGCTCAGGCATGTCCGGCTTCGCCAGACAGCGCAGCGGGATCTATACCCAGCAGGGCAAGTGCTGCAGTATAGCGATCTGCCGGGCGTTTCCTGAAGATGATATTGCGGTCGGCATTGACATTGAGCCACGCATTGGCAGCCATTTCCTGCTCGAGCTGACCGGCCGACCATCCGGCATAACCCAGGGTAATAAAGACCTGCTCGGGACCTTCGCCGCGCGCCAGATCTTCAAGCACATCACGCGATGTGGTCAGGGCCATATCACCGAGCACGACACTGGATCGGTAATGCCCGGACGGATGATGCAGAACGAAGCCCCTGTCGGTCTGCACGGGGCCACCATAGAAGACCGTTTGTGCAGCCAGATCGGTATTGACTTCGAGCTCCAGCCGTTCAAGCAGCTGTTCCACGGAAAGATCGGTGGGGCGATTCAGAAGAAGACCCAGTGCACCTTCCTCGGAGTGCTCGCAAATATAGACCACGCCACCTTCGAAAATATCGGATGTCTGGGAAGGCATGGCCATGAGGAACTGGTCGGCCATGCTGACAAAACCAGATTCTTTTTTGTTGCTGGCAGATTCGTCGTGATGTTCGTGTTCAGTCATGGTGCTTCCTTTTGACTATGCGCGTCAGATTTCCATCATTTCAAAGTCTTCCTTACGCGCTCCGCATTCAGGACAGACCCAGTTGGGGGGAACATCTTCCCATTTGGTACCCGGTGCGATCCCTTCTTCGGGTACACCGGTTTCCTCATCATAAACCCAACCACAAATTAAACACATCCAGGTACGCATAA
>JBEBTQ010000398.1:0-3488 GCA_040393685.1 Advenella kashmirensis
GAACCTGTCAGGTCGCGGGGACAAGGATATGCAAACCGTGATGCAGCATAGCAAAGAGAAGGAGCAACAAGCATGAGTCGCCTGCAACAACGCTTCGCCCAACTCAAAGAACAGAATCGCGCCGCGCTGGTTACCTTCCTGACCGCAGGCGATCCGGATTATGACACCGCATCAGCCATCCTGCAGGAGCTGCCGGCAGCGGGCGCTGATATTATCGAACTTGGCATGCCGTTTACCGACCCGATGGCAGACGGTCCCGCCATCCAGCTATCCAGCCTGCGCGCGCTGGCCAAAGGTCAGAACGTTGCCAAAACCTTGAGGATGGTTGGCGAATTCCGGCAGAAAGATAATGACACGCCCATTGTGCTGATGGGATATTTCAATCCCATTCATCAATACGGGGTAGAGCGCTTCGTTGCAGATGCCGCAACGGCGGGCGTGGACGGACTGATTGTTGTGGATTTACCTGCGGAACACGATCGTGATCTTTGCATTCCGGCCGCAAAAGGCGGGATAGACTTTATTCGACTGACCACACCTACCAGTCACGATGAACGCCTGCAACGCATTCTGGGCAATGCCAGCGGATTTGTCTATTACGTTTCTGTGGCCGGAACGACAGGCGCGGGCTCGGCAACCGTAGAGCATGTACAGCAGGCCGTTGATCGCATCCGAAAACATACCCCGCTGCCGGTGAGCGTGGGTTTTGGTATTCGCACGCCCGAACAGGCAGCCAATATTGCGCGCGTGGCCGATGGTGTTGTTGTCGGCTCAGCGCTGGTGCAAAAGATCGCCGAAGCAAACGATGGTGCACAAGCCAAAGCCGGCGTGCTGGGACTATGCAAAGACCTGGCGGGCGCTGTGAGAAAGGCGCGCGCGCAATCGACGTCTGACGCAGCAACTGCCTGATGACACTTTAGAATTCCACTTTCAACGACGCCGCAACGTGCCGTCCCGGCGCAGTATAGGCGGGCAGTTCGGGATCATTGCCCTGCAGTCTGCTGACTGTTGACCAGTCATAATATTTTCTGTCAAACAGATTGAACACCGCCAGATTCAGCGTGGTCTGGCTGTTCAGACGTACATAGGCGCCTGCATCCACCGTTGCGTAACCTGCCGTTGTCAGTGGCTGCGCAGCTATTGGTCCTGTGCGCGGCAGGTCTCTGTTCACCCGTTTCTTGCCGGCGACGACATTGGTGGTGAGCTGCATGCCATATCGCCGACTGCTGTGATCCCACTGAATTGTGGTAACCAGACGCAGGGGCTGTATGCTGTTTAGCGGCTGCTGGTGGGTTTTATCAACGCCGCGTGACCATTGGCCCGCTGCACTCAGTGTCCAGTGATGAGTGGATTTGAGCCATGAATCCAGCGTCAGCGAACCACGCGCTTCAACACCGTAGATTTTCACATTCCCAATATTACGAGACTGAAAGCGCCTGATCGCGCGAGGGCCTCCGCTATGGCCTGGTGGAATATAGGCAATCATTTCGGTATCGATAAAATCATGATAGCGATTGTAGAAGCCGGTAATTTCATATGACATATTGTCGCTGGCGCCGCGAAAACCGAGCTCTACGCCGTGACTTTTCTCTGGTTTCAGATCGGGCGCTGGCACAAAATCATGAATGAATGTGGAAGCGGGTGTCTGCCCGATCCGGTTCAATTGTGTCGAGGTTGGCATGCGGAATCCGGTCACATAGTTGGCGTAAACTACCTGACCAGGCGCCCATTGCTGGCTGATGCCAAGACGGGGCGTGATTGCGCTACCCGAAAGCGTAACGGGCTCAATCCCTTTCACGTTCGCCGTCGCGTAGAGACTATCGGGTTTGGGAGTGAGCTTGTAATAGTCATAGCGCAGACTGGGCGTCAGCTTCAGGCCTGTGTCGGCAAAGGAAATTTCGTCCTGAACAAACAGTCCAATATTGCGCATGGTGCTGTCCGGCGCTGTCTTGCGCGGATAACGCTGACCATCCATTACCGTTGTGAAATTCGTGCCGGCAACTGTTTGCTGGTGCCCGTCCTGATACAGACTCGTGGAGCGCCATAAAAGATCCAGACCGATATTCCAGTTGTGGTTTGTGGGTCCTAAAGACTGATGACCGTTGATCATGAAGGAACCGGACCATTGTGATTCGCGACCGGAAAGCAGGGAGTAGCGAAGCAGTTGCGGGGCCGGACTGCGATATTCACGAATGTCATAAGTACGTTCGCGATTTTTACTCAGCTGATAATCAATCTGTGCTGTCATCGAATCAAACCAGGCGTTTTCGGGCTCCCACTTCCATGCCAGACCAAGACGAGAACGCTGATCATTGTCATGCGTGTGCGAGTCAGTCACGCGGAATCCCTGCAGTGCCGGTCCGAGCAGGGAATCCTGATTCGTTCTCACTGTGTGCCGAAAATCTTCGGCTGTAAACGTCAGTGATTGTGCAGGGTCGATCTGCAGTCGGGATTTCAAAAGAACATTCTGCTGATGGCTGCGCTGCGGGTTCGGACGTATTTCACTGTCATTATTCTCCAATCCATGTCCGGTACGGCCCGTCACCGAGATCAGATTTTGCGTGATGCCCGCGCGAAAAGCCAGATTGGCATTGGCGTAGCGACCGTTGGATGCCCCTTCGTAGCCGACAGAGGCATTGCCGCCGAATGATTTATTGCCTTCCAGAAAATCCTCGGGAGACAAGGTGCGGAAAAGAACGACCCCTGCCAGAGCATCGCTGCCGTACAGACTTGACGCCGGGCCGCGCAGGATTTCGGCGCGGGAAAGGGTAGCGGTATCCACCCGCAATTGTCCCACGCTGACCCCCGCTGCCATAAAGCCGGATGGCAGACGTACCCCGTCGACCAGCATACCCAGACGCTGTCCGCCAATGCCGCGAACTTCGATGCTGGCTTCCGAACCCCGACCACGCGGTTCACGAACCACACTGACGCCTGGCTCGTAACGCATCAGGCTGCGGATGTCGGTGACGACATGGTCCTGAATACTGCGTTCATCTATCACATTCAGCGTAGCAGGAACTGTCAGCGCATCTGTCGACTGGCGAGTGGCAAAAACCGGCGAAAGCTGAACAGGGCTGGCAGATCCGCCTGTCGCGGTATCGCTGACACCTGCCGTTGCAACGGAAGACTTGTCGGCTGCGGAAAGCGAGCTCGAATTTACTGCTGGCGACGAAGACCCTCGTGCCGGTGCGGTAGTGGAAACGGGTTCAGCCTGGACGCTCGCCGTGAGCAGCGCGCTGACCAAAACGGTTCTGGCAAATTCACGAGGTAATTGAAACATGGTTTACAAAATATGGTATAAAACGCAATGTTATAACATCACATTTAAAAAATAGGAAGAACCCGTGTCAAGAGGTTGGCCAAATTTCTGCTTGAACAAGAAAAAATCTGGCGTGCGTCTGATATCTGCGATTGCATTGCTGGTATTGATCGGGATCGCAGTTATGGTCTGGCAGCTCTGGTTCGCGCCCACACGCATTGTGCTG
>JBEBTQ010000399.1:0-3474 GCA_040393685.1 Advenella kashmirensis
GCGGGCTCGTGCAATATATGAACGGTCCGGTCCATTACAACTCGTCGGCCATGGCTTCTGACAATAAGTTGCTACGTGAACATGCGGCATCTGCCGCTGTGCTGGGCAGCAACAAGCAGATTGATCCGACTCAGGTTCAGCATGTGGAACTGACAGGTGACGAGGGCAGCGTCCTGGGGCGCTTCCAGTTCGTGAATCAGGATTATTCCAGCTATGGTACCTTCATGGCGGCCTTCAACGCCAATCCGTATGCCTCACCGGGAGACGAGATCCGCAAGGAAGCGCTGGCGTTTTACGTCGCCCAGCCCACGACCATCGAACAATTCAACCAACAGTCCGGTACGGCGACCTATACAGGACATGTGCTGGGTTACCGGGTCGGCGACAAGGTCACAACACCGCAAGAGCAGGCCGTTGCCAATATTAATCTGAATGTAGACTTTGCAGACAAAACAATCAGTGGGCGTGTGACCGGGGATAGCCGTTTCGATGGGCTGACCAAATATCACTGGCGCTATACCGATGATGACGGCAATCCGACGCAGCGCGGGATTGAACTATCCAAGGTGGATCTGATTCTCAAGCCCACGAAAATCGTTCAGTTTGCGGACGGTGCAGTGGGCTTTGGCGGAACACCGAGAGGACCAGGGCATTTTCCTAGCAGTATTACAGACAATGTCGTCATTATGAATGGTAATTCGGAGCAGGTGATCACCCACTATGGTGGTATCTTCGCGGGCCCCAATGCCGAAGAGGTCGTCGGTCAGATCGGCGGAGGCGAGGATCGTCTGATGTTTGGGGCACGTCGTCAGTAAAACGCTGATTGACTTCACTGCGACGCATTCATTTCTTTATTGAAACTGTTTCAGGGCGCTCGAAGCCTTTGTGCTCGGCGCCTTGTCTACTCTTTTACTGACACAGGATTACGACATGTTACGATCGTCCTCCGCACTGCTGACTGTGCTGGCAGGCATTATCAATTTGTGCGCAACCGGCGCGCATGCACAGGAACAGGCAGGCGAACATAGTGACGCAGCCCGGGAAGTGCAGGCGGGTATGCAGCTTACGCTGCAGCAACCCGAAAGCGTGCTGCACGCAGATCTGACTCCCATGGGGATGTACGAAGCAGCACACCCCGTTGTGCAGGGAGTCATCATTGTGTTGTTGCTGTGTTCCGTGTTGACCTGGACGATTTGTGTCGTCAAGGCAATGCAACTGGTCCTGGCGACGCACCGCATTCGCCAGCAACAAAGATGGCTATCAGAGATGCCATCTCTGCCGCTGTGTCGAGGCGCAGCCGGTCACTGGGGAGCAGCCTATGAGGCACCATTGCTGGTTCGCGAAATCGACGATGAATTAACCTTGTCTTCGGGGCTGATTGATACAGATCTGAAAGATCGTATTGAATACCGACTGGCGCGCCGGGCCGATCAGCAATTGCAGCGATTGCGGTACGGCATTGGCCCGCTGGCAACGATTGGCTCGGTGGCGCCCTTCATCGGCCTGTTCGGTACGGTCTGGGGCATTATGAACAGTTTTATTGGCATTGCCAGCGCCAAAAACGTCAGTCTTGCCGTGGTTGCGCCGGGGATCGCCGAGGCGCTCTTTGCAACGGCTATCGGCCTGGTGGCCGCCATTCCTGCCGTGGTGCTCTACAACCTGTTTCTCCGTGGGCTCAATCGCTATCAGATGCAGTTGGACAATCTTGTCGCGATGCTGTTCTTATTATTCAAGCGTGACGTTTCCCTGGGGCGCCCGGTACTGTGTCCGGAGCAGGCCGATGCGCTGCGGCCCGATGCGCTGAGGTAGGGGCATGCGTATTCACAAAAAGGCATTGCAGGAGTCGGAAATCAGTGACATTAACGTCACGCCCTTTATCGACGTGATGCTGGTATTGCTGGTGATTTTTATGGTTGTGGTGCCGGTGGCGACCGTGAGCATCCCGCTCACCTTACCGGTTGCCCGGGACAGCGTGCCACCCCCGCAGGAAAAGCCGGTCATGCTGTCGATGAATCGGCAACATGAACTGTATCTGGATGCTGAGCCAGTGCCGATGAGCGAATTGCTCGCCGCGTTGACGCAACGCACGCAGGGCAATCGTGAAACGATCGTGTTTCTGCAAATCGACAAAGAAGTCGCCTATGACCATGTCATGCAATTGATGAATCTCTTGCGTCAGGCAGGATATCTTAAGCTGGGACTGGTCGGCCTGGATGTGCAGGAAAGTGGTGATGTTGATTGACGCTACGTCCTGGTCTGGCCGAGCTGAATTGCTGCGATGGGTGGCAGGGCTGCTCGTTGCGCTTACCCTGCATCTGCTGGCGCTGTTTCTGTTGCTGCGTGGCGGCGACGCCCCGGCCATGCAGGCGGCACCTGCCGCAGTGATGATGCAGTTTTCGGCGCAGACACAATCCATCCGGATTCAAAGCGTCCTGCCTGTCGGGCCGCCGCAGGTTGTGACGCCGCAGAGCCAACGCGCTCAGGCAGAGCCTCTGCCGGAGGCGGTGTCAGAGACGCAGGTGAAGGTGGATGCCGCCCCGCAAGAAGTGGAACCGGAAATCGTTGTGACGCCTCGGCATTCGCGACAGCGTAAGACGGCAGATCGGAAAGTATCGAAGGTCGTTAAAAAAACGGAGCGGCGTCGTCGCGAATCCGAGTCGGCCGACGATGTGAACGCGCAGGCATTGGCGTCACGCGCCGCCGCCGCGCCGCCGGGTGAGGCCAGTCAGATAGCGGCGCCTTTTGATAGTCTGAGTCGCGATGCAGGCAATGACGATAACTGGCAGGCGCGTGTACTGGGTTACCTGGCGCGCAATCAGGGATATCCGGCGCAGGCACTGGCGGCTCACATTGAGGGCGTGGTGTTGACGACCGTGACCATTGATCGTCAGGGAAATATACGTGCTGTGCAACTGAAACGCTCCAGCGGCCATGCGATCCTGGACCGTCATGCCTTGCAGGCGATCAAGCGTAAATCACCAATCCCGCGGCCGCCCGCTCATATTATTCGCACCATGAATCAGTTGCGATTGAATATTCCGGTTGAGTTCAATGTTAGAAAATACCGGGCAGGCCAGCGGCTGTGACGGGCTCCGGATTAATTTCATTTGTTATAAATTGCCATGTTGAGACGGATTTTGTCAGTTCTGTTGCCGATACTCAGTGTCAGTGCCAGCGCACGCCAGCTGCCCGCGCCTGCTGCGCTGATTCCGCAACAGCAGTTTGATGTAAGTGCAACCATGGTGTCGCCGTTGCCGGATGCAGCCGAATTGTCCCGTTATCCGGCATTGCTTTTCAGGGTGCTGCTGCAGGCACTATCGGCCAACCAGGAAGAGGTGGTATTGCAACTGTTGCCCTACTATCGGCAGCAGTCCGGCGCCGATGCGCGCCTGATTCAATGGGGTGAGGCCATGCTGGCGCGCAGAGAGCGGCGGTATGATGAGTCCATTCGGATTTATCGCGATATGATTGCGC
>JBEBTQ010000400.1:0-3457 GCA_040393685.1 Advenella kashmirensis
TGGCGTGTTCATTGGATTATCTGGATGTCCGCCTGCCAGACTATAACTGGCAGAAACGCTTCCCGGGTCTGAAAGCCTGGTATGACAAGTTTTCCGTAAGGGAAAGCATTGCCAAAACCAAACCACAATAAAGCGGGTTGACTCGCTTGTCGATTCGTCCAGGCCGCCACATAGGTGGTGGTCGTGGTGAATCCATGACGCACACCGGTTTGCCAGATCCATCAAGTAAAAAGGGGGCGATGCATATCAAAGATCGAAGAGCATTTCTTCAGTTGCTGGCAGCAGCGGGTGCAGGTATGCTGGCGCCCGCCGTGCTTCGCGCACAGCAAGGCATGGAGCAGTTTGATGATTTGCCAACGTTTGGCAATGTCAGCTTTATGCATATCACAGATCTGCAGTCCGTCTGGAAACCGTTATATTATCGTGAGCCCGCCGAGCAGGCAGCGACAGAATCTGCAGATGCCAAACCGCCTTTAGTTACCGGCGATGCGCTGCTGCAGTACTACAATCTCATGATCGGTTCGGCCCAGGCCTATGCATTCAGCAGCGTAGACTATGAAGCCTCCGCAGCCGACTACGGCCCGCTGGGCGGCATTGCACACCTTGCTTCGCTGATCGACATCGTGAAACGCTCACGCAAGCAGGCGTGGCTGCTGGACGGCGGCAATGGCAATCTGCAATCCGCAGCTCCCTGGGCAACAGGGGAAGAAGCGATTGCGCTGCATGAGGCGCTGGGCATCAACCTGGCCTTGCCGAATCAGGCAGCTATTCAGACGGCTATTCAGACAGCTGTATCCTCTGCGCATCCCAGCGAAACGGCGCCATCCGAGGGTGGTGTGTCGGCAACTGCAGCGGATCAGGCTGAACACGCTTCGAGTATTGCTCATAATGTCTTCGATCCGGCTTGTGATAAGCCGCTATTTGCCCCGTATAAACTGCACAAACAAAATGGGGTCATCGTCGCCATTATTGGCCAGGCCGCACATAACGAGGGCGTTGCTAAGGACAATTGTGATACCAATACCGCACCTGACAAAAAGACCGATGCAAACCCGCCTGTGACCATACGACTGGACGAACAGGGCTTGCAGCGTATTGTTAACGACGCAAGAAAACAAGGGGCACAAGCCGTGCTCTTGCTTTCGCGAGCTGGCGTCGATGCAGATTTGCGGCTGGCTGCCCGCGTTACCGGTATTGATGTGATATTAGGCGGACGCTCGGCGACGCCAATGCCTGAACCCATTCTTGTTTCCAACAAAAAGGGCAAAACGGCTGTGACCAATGCGGGCGCGCAGGGACGGTTTCTGGCTGTACTGGATTTGGATATCAAAAAAAACGGTCTGGTGGATTTTCGCTATAACCTGTTGCCTGTGGTTGCCGGCTTTGTACAGGCAGATAGTCGCATGGAAAAAAGCGTGCGCGCCGCTTATGCAACCGCCGATCATAATCTGTCTGAAAAAATCGCCATTACTCAGGGCATGCTGTATCGTCGAGGCACGTTCAACGGCACCTGGGACGAACTGTTGCTACAAGCCATGTTGCAGCAGAGTGGGGCGCAGATTGCACTGTATCCCGGATACCGCTGGGGCGCCACACTGTTGGCAGGTGCAGCGATTACGCGCGAAGATATGATGAACCAGCTGGCGTTGGGCGATACACATATGTGTTCCGGGGTGCTGTCTGGCGGCCAAATCCAGGCGCTGCTGGAGAATGCTGCCGATGCGCTTTTCAGTACCGATGCTTATGCGCGCTCCGAACAGGATATGATGCGAACCGCTGGTCTGCACTATCGGATCAATCCTGAACAGGCGCCGGGCAAGCGTATTACGGATGTCATGATCGGCAGTCAGCCGCTGGTGACTGATGAAAAATACAAAGTGGCTACCTGGGGTGTGAGCGCGGCATTTGAACCAGCTCAGGTAATGCCGGTAGACAGGGAAACCGAAGGCGAAGCAACAACACAATCCAGCGACCCTGAAAGTAAAGAGGCGGTGCCGGTTGGTGCTGCTACTGAAGGAGAAGCAAAGGTCGAAGTGGACGACATGCCTGCGACAACGCCACCGACCATGCTGGAAGTATTGGAAAGTTATCTGGGACAGAAAAAAGCAATACCCGTGCTGACCCCCTATGTGCCGGAAATCATCAGGAAATAAAGCTGGGGCAAGTGATATTAGCCCCGCCTTTAGCAACTACAGCCGAATCAGTCGCTTGCCCAGATTCTCACCCCGATACAATTCCGCAATGGCGCCGGTCGCCGTGTGCAGACCATCTGTAATGTGTTCACGGTAGGTTAACTTTTTATCTCTGACCAACTGTTCCAGCCGTTCGACGTAAGAAGCATAGGTATCCTGATGATCGAACAGAATGAACCCTTCCATCCGGGCGCGGCGAGTCAGCAAGATACGATTTACGCGCGGGCCCGTGGGCGGAGGGTCCCAGCTTGAAATGGAGGCGGTACCGCAGACAATCACCCGTGCACCAATAGCCAGGTGTTGCATCACCGAGTCTGAAATGCTGCCGGACGTATTATCAAAATAGACATTCACTCCGTCCGGGCAGGCGGCTTTGATGGCCTGATCAATATTGTCGGTCTTATAGTTGATGACATGATCGTAGCCAAATGCTTCATAACACGCCTGAACTTTTTCAGGTGAACTGGTCAGGCCAACGGTACGGCAACCCATTGTTTTGGCCAGTTGTCCCACGCAGGAACCCACGCCGCCGGCCGCGGTGGACACCACAACAGTGTCTCCCTGCTTTGGGGAACCGAGTTTGTCCAGCGCGGTTGCGGCCGTGATACCGTTCAGTCCCAGCACACCCAGGTACAGGGATGGGGGAAGATCAGTGGCGGTAATTTTCTGCACAACGGCCTCGGGGTTGACCAAACCAGCCCATCAGGCGATCGCCCTTGTTGTATGCTGATACGGTAGATTCGATGACGGTTCCCACACACAGCGAACGCATTACCTCGCCGACTTTCACACTTGCATAGTTATTGGCATCGGCCAGCCAGCCACGCATCGCGGGATCAACAGACAACCATTCGTTGCGTACCCGTATTTGCCCGGCCTGAAGTTCAGGGACGGGCTGCTTTTCCAGCTGGAAATGCTCTGGTCCGGGGATACCGGTGGGCCTGGATATGACGCGGATGACTTCGTTTTCAAGCATCTTCATGCTCCTCTCATGTTCAAGGGGTATGCGATATTACGGTTGCGATTGACGTCCGTGATTCAGTCATATTCTACCTATCGACGGCAAGTGGTGTGTGATCAGGTGACATGTGGCAGTGATTTATGCTTCAGGGCCGATAAGCCAATGCGGTGTTTTCGCGCAGGCAGGCCACTGCCATATCAACGAAGCTGCGCACCTTAGCTGCCGCCTGCCTGTTTTCATGATGAATCACATGGATAGGCAAGGGCGTTGGTTCATAATCCTGCAGAATGATTTGCAGTTCACC